>NZ_JBEBPO010000027.1:0-26741 GCF_040395855.1 Herminiimonas fonticola
GCACCAATTGCGCCGGCGAGTAATCGACATCGGTCAGCAAGAGCCGGTTTTGCACGTCGCCGCTGGGGCCGACGATGACCAGCAGTATGCGTTTCTCCGACAGTCGCAAGAAGTCGATTTGCTGGAATACCGACTCGCGGCGCGGCGTCATCACGATGCCGGCAAATTCGGATAGCGAGGACAGTATCCCTGCCGCATTGGCAATGATCTTGTGCGGGGAACCGGTTTGCAGTGTGGTTTGCAATTTGGATTCCAGCGCGCTTTCGTCCAGGGTTTGTACGGTCAGCAGCGTATCGACAAACACGCGATAGCCGCGCGGTGTTGGAACACGGCCGGCGGAAGTGTGCGGGCTGGCGACGAAACCCATTTCTTCCAGGTCGGCCATGATGTTGCGTATCGTCGCCGGCGACAGATCGAGACCGGAAATTTTTGAAAGCTCGCGCGAACCGACCGGCTGGCCGTCCGCTATATAGCGTTCGACCAGGGCTTTCAGCAGTGTTTGTGCGCGGTTATCGAGTTGCATGGTATGCGTATTGTAATGAGTGACAGCGCCAGGCGGCAAGCTTGCAGCCTACACGATGTGAACCGTTTGCCGGCTATTTACATTTACGACCGGCTGGCATGCCCTTGTTGCACATGGCCATACTGCCATTATGCGCGCTTCAGCCATGCATCGAGTTCATGCAGCGTGGTAAGGCTGGCGGCCGGCACGATATGCTCGGGCAGGGTGCGCTGGAAACGATTCATCCACACCGCTTGCAGTCCGGCATTTTGCGCGCCCTGAATATCCAGCAGCGGATCGTCGCCGACATAGACCGCTTCGTGCGGCGCAACCGAGAGTGCGGCGCAGGCGGCGAGGAAAATCTCCGGCTGCGGTTTGGCGCTGCCAAATTGATGGGCGGCGATCGAAATTTGAAAGTGCCGGGAGATGCCGATGGCCGACAGATCGGCAAAACCGTTGGAAATCGATCCCACCATAAAGCGTTCGTTCAGGCGCATCAGAGCTGGCACTACATCGTCGAACGGTGTCACTGCATTGCGCGCCTCGGAAAATACCGCCATCGCCTGATCGACCAGTTCATGGTTTTCACTGCTCAGGCGGCAAGCGTGCGTCAGGGCGGCATGGCGCAGGGCCCAGACATTGAATTGATATTGCGGATCGGTAGGCAGCAATTCCATGCGCAACTCGCGCAATTCCGCATTGCTGAAGCGGCGGGTTACGCCGGGAATGTGCAGCGCCAGCCAGTCGTACAGCACAGCCTCGGCCTTGAGCAGCGTCGGCGCCAGCGGCCACAGTGTGTCGTCCAGATCGAAGAGTACGGCTTTGACGGGAGAGGGATGCGCAAGGTTAGACATAAGGAAGAATAGAAGGCGGACAAAATTATTCGTGCGGATGCTGCATCGCATGGTGCAAGAGAAAGAGGAATTATGGTCTAATCTGCAGCATGTTGCCGACCTCTCATTCCTACACAGCCTCGTCTTTTCAAACTATCGCGATTTTTGCCAAGCAAAAACCCAGCGAGACTGTGCATTCAGTGGACGATATTACCCAGTCATTGACGCAGATAGCCGAAGCGCTGACCAAGACAGGTCGCCGCGTGGTGTTTGGTCGGCAAACTGCCGAGCGCTTCAGCCTCGACAGCTACGAAGCGATGGATCTGGCGCAGATTGGCGAACTGGCCGATGTGGCGATTATCGTCGGCGGTGACGGCACCATGCTCGGCATTGCACGTCAACTGGCGCCGTTCAATGTGCCGCTGATCGGTATCAATCAGGGACGGCTTGGTTTCATGACCGATATTTCGCTGGAAGACATGATGCCGGTGCTGCAGGATATGCTCAACGGCAAGGTCGCTTCCGAAAAGCGCAGCCTGCTGCAGGGTACGCTGACCCGTAACGGTGCCGTCATGCATCACACGCTGGCTTTCAATGATGTCGTGCTGTCGCGCGGCTCGGGTTCGGGCATGGTCGAATTGTGCGTGCACGTCGATGGCCACTTCATGTACAACCAGCGTTCGGATGGTTTGATCGTTGCGACGCCTACCGGCTCCACTGCATATTCACTTTCCGCCGGCGGCCCCTTGCTGCATCCCAGCCTGTCGGGCATCGTGCTGGTGCCGATTGCGCCGCATGCCTTGTCGAATCGTCCTATCGTGGTGCCGGATGCGAGTGAAATCGTGATAGAAGTGGTCGGCGGGCGCGACAGCAACGTCAACTTCGATATGCAATCGGTGGCGCGTCTGCTGCACGGCGATCGCATTATTGTCAAAAGATCTGATCATGCAGTTACCTTTCTGCATCCTGAAGGCTGGAGTTATTACGATACGCTGCGCGAAAAACTGCACTGGAACGAATATCCATCGGTGCAGGGCCGGTTAAAATAAGGCTGCCGATTGAGTATGCCGAGGCGCATGCGCTGATTTAATTGAATACTCTGATGTAACCTGATTTGCCGCTCGCTGCTGTGCCGGGCCATGCAGCACAGCCGAACCAACGGGAAGATTCCAACCACATGCTGCGCACGCTTTCCATCCGCGATTTCGTGATCGTCGATGCCATCGAACTTGAGTTTTCATCCGGCTTCTCGGTATTTACCGGTGAAACGGGTGCCGGTAAATCGATTTTGATCGATGCGCTGGCGCTGGCGCTGGGTGGGCGTGGCGACGCCAGCGTCGTGCGTGAAGGTGCGGCCAGGGCAGACATCACGGCCGAGTTTTCCGCCAGTGCCGAGCTCGATGCCTGGCTGGCAGAAAATGAATTCACCAACGAGGAAGGCGGTGCCTTGCTGCGTCGCGTGATCGATAATGCCGGCCGTTCGAAAGCCTTTATCAACGGCATTGCTGCCACCGCCACGCAATTGCGCGAACTGGGTGAAAAACTGGTTGATATTCATGGCCAGCATGCGCATCAGTCGCTATTGAAGCAGGACATGCAGCGCGTGCTGCTGGATAACCAGGCGGGATTGCAGGAAGAAGTAAAAGCCGTGGCCAGCGCCTATAAAACCTGGCGCGCACTGGCGCGACAACGCGAAGAGTTTGAAACCAATGCCAAGAATGTCCTGCTGGAACGCGAACGCCTGGAATGGCAGGTCGGCGAACTGGAGAAGCTCTCGGTCAAGCCGGGTGAATGGACTGACATCACCAACGAACACAGTCGTCTGTCGCACGCCGCCAGTTTGATTGAAGGTGCGCAGGATGCGCTGATGCTGATCTCCGAAGCCGAGACGGCGCCTATGCTGTCGCAACTGTCTTCGCTCAATATCCGCATCGGCAAGCTGGTCGATCTGGATGCCGGTTTGCAGCCGGTGCTGGATGCGCTGGAACCGGCGCGGATTCAATTGCAGGAAGCGGTGTACGCGCTCAACGATTATCTGAGCCGGGTTGAACTCGATCCGGCACGTTTGCGTGAAGTGGAAACGCGTCTGGAAAACATTCATTCGGCTTCGCGCAAATTCCATGTGGCGGCGGACGATTTGCCGCAGGAACTGGAAACGCTGTCTGCACAATTGAAGCAACTGGCCGATGCCAGCGATCTGGATGCCCTGCGTGCGCAAGAAGAAAAATTGAAGGCTGCTTACATGGCAGCAGCGCAAAAATTGTCGAAGGCGCGCAGCAAGGCTGCGAAGGCGCTGGGCGATGCCGTCACGGTCGCGATGCAGGAACTCAGCATGACCGGCGGCAAATTTGCCATTGCCTTGCAGCCGTGCGAGCCGGCATCGTATGGTCTTGAACAAATCGAATTCATGGTCGCCGCGCATGCCGGTACCACGCCGCGGCCACTGGCCAAGGTGGCATCCGGCGGCGAACTGGCGCGCATTGCACTGGCGATTTCCGTGATCACTTCCAGCGCCACGGCAACGCCTACGCTGATTTTCGATGAAGTCGATAGCGGTATCGGCGGCGGGGTGGCGGAAGTGGTCGGTCGCCTGTTGCGCCGTCTGGGCCAGGACAGACAGGTTTTATGCGTCACGCATTTGCCGCAAGTGGCGAGTCAGGCCAATCAGCATTTTCAGGTCAGCAAGCAAAGCAGCAATGGCAAAACCGCTTCGTCCATCGCCGCGCTGGATGATCATGCGCGAGTGGAAGAAATTGCCCGCATGCTGGGCGGGCTGGAAATCACTGCAACCACGCGCACGCACGCGCGCGAATTGCTCGCAAGCTGAGCCAGCCGGGCCGGGTAAAGACTCGGCCGGTTGCTCAACTTTTCGCCATCACCATCGATTACTCATATTCAAAGCGCCATGTCATTTCATACAGAACCACCGTACACCCATGGCAGTCTGCCGAAAACCGCTGTCTTGCTGGTCAATCTCGGTACCCCTGATGCGCCGACGACTGCTGCGGTACGTTCTTACCTGAATGAATTCCTGTCCGATCCGCGTGTGGTTGAAATCCCGCGTGCGATCTGGTGGTTCATACTCAAGTTGATCATCCTGCCGTTTCGTTCCGGGAAATCGGCCAAAAAATATGCTGCGATCTGGAGCAATGACGGTTCACCCTTGCGCGTGCATACGGAAAAGCAGGCCAAATTGCTCACCGGCTATCTGGGTGCGCGCGGCCATGAAGTCCGGGTCGAATACGCAATGCGTTACGGCAGTCCGTCGGTGCCGGAAGTCTTGCGCAAGCTGAAGGCGGACGGTTGCGACCGCATTCTGGTATTGCCGGCCTACCCGCAATATTCGGGCACGACCACGGCCTCGATTTTCGATGTGGTATTCAAGCACTATGCAAAAGAACGTAATGTGCCAGAGCTGCGCTTCATCAAGCATTATCACGATCATGAAGCTTATATTCGTGCCTTGCAAAAGTCAGTGCTTGCTCACTGGGATATGAATGGTCGTCCGGATAAATTGGTGATGAGTTTTCACGGGGTGCCGAAGCGAACCTTGACGCTGGGTGATCCGTATTTCTGCGAATGCCACAAGACCGCACGTCTGCTGGCGAAGGAGCTGGATTTGACCGAAGACCAGTATCTGGTGACTTTCCAGTCGCGTTTCGGCAAGGCGGAATGGCTGCAGCCGTACACGGCGCCAACCTTGCAGAAACTGGCAAAAAGTGGCGTCAAACGAGTGGACGTGCTGTGCCCCGGCTTTACCAGTGATTGCCTGGAAACGCTGGAAGAAATCGGCATTGAAGTGCGTCGCGATTTTCTGCAGGCGGGTGGCCAGGACTTCAACTATATCGCGTGCCTGAATGAAAATGATGCGTGGATCAAGGCGCTGGCGCAAATTGCAGAATTGCACATGATAGGCTGGCCGACCATCCTGTCGCCGGCCTTGCGTGAAGAGCGCAATGAACAGGCGCGTATTTCGCTGGAGGAAGCGCAGCGCCTGGGAGCGCCGCAATAAGGAGGGCACGGAAGCCTGACTGGGCGCAGAATTTGCAAATTTTGAAAGTTGTGCCTAACCCTTCCTGACGCATTTCCTCCTGCAGGAATGGCGAAAAATATTGCCTGTGCCGCTTACAGTTCTGTATAGCAGATGACGGCAACGGCAAGCGTGGCATAGGCAATGATCGAGATGTAAATAAGGGGCAGGTTCACGATGAGCTCCTCTGGGTGACGCTGGCGGAATCAGACCGTTGTTTACCTATAGCGTAGTCCAAGCGGCGTAAAATGCCATCCCATGAATAATTGATTTTTGTAACAGCGATCTCGCAACTGGCGTGCAACGGCGATATCATGCGCGTTTCGCGTATTCATCAAATTCCACCGTAATACCCCTTGAAATAATGTGGGATAACCCCATGTGAGGTACCGCATTGGCATTTTTTGCTATAACCCATTGATTGTTGGAGATTTTTTCATGCAAGACCAGGACAAATACGCAGAGCAGGCGGCATCGATGGAAGAGCCGGCGTCGGTTGACGCTACGGCCATCGTCCCTACGCTGGAAGAGCAGCTCGCGGCATCCCAGTTGCAGGTGCAGGAATTACAGGACAGCTTCCTGCGCGCCAAAGCCGAGAACGAGAATTTCCGCCGTCGAGCGCAGGAAGATGTGACCCGAGCGCATAAATTTGCGATCGAGGGCTTCGCTGAAGTACTGGTGCCGGTAAAAGACAGCCTGGAAATGGCTTTGCAAGTAGAAACGCCGTCAATCGAATCCTTGAAAGAAGGCGTGGAAATGACACTCAAGCAGCTGAGTGCGGCATTTGAAAAGAATCGTCTGCTGGAAATCAAGCCGCAGCAGGGCGACAAGCTGGACCCTATGAAACATCAGGCGATTTCAGTGGTTCCTGCCGATCAGGAAGCCAATACCATCGTCAGCACGCTGCAAAAGGGTTATCTGATTGCAGACCGCCTGCTGCGTCCGGCGCTGGTGACAGTTGCGCAAGAAAAATAACTTGAAAGCATCGTTTCACGCCACATATTGATTTCATCCAATTTTATTTAACAGTTTCGTTTTACAGACATTTAAGGGAAATACCATCATGGGAAAAATCATCGGTATTGATTTGGGCACGACCAACTCCTGCGTAGCAATCATGGAAGGCGGCAAGCCGAAAGTCATCGAAAATTCAGAGGGTGCGCGTACCACGCCATCCGTTATCGCCTATCAGGAAGACGGCGAAATTCTGGTTGGCGCGCCGGCCAAACGCCAGGCGGTCACCAACCCGAAGAACACGCTGTACGCAGTCAAGCGTCTGATCGGTCGTAAATTTGACGAAAAAGAAGTGCAGAAGGATATCGGCATGATGCCGTATCAAATCGTCAAGGCTGACAACGGCGACGCATGGATTTCGGTGCGCGACAAGAAGCTCGCACCGCCGCAAATTTCTGCAGAAATCCTGCGCAAGATGAAAAAAACCGCTGAAGACTACCTCGGCGAAGAAGTGACGGAAGCGGTCATTACCGTTCCGGCCTACTTCAACGATGCGCAACGTCAGGCGACTAAAGATGCAGGCCGTATTGCCGGTCTGGACGTCAAACGCATCATCAACGAACCAACCGCTGCAGCACTCGCCTTCGGCCTGGATAAAACCGGCAAGGGTGATCGCAAGATCGCCGTGTACGATTTGGGCGGCGGTACCTTCGATATCTCGATCATCGAGATCGCAGACGTTGACGGCGAAATGCAATTTGAAGTGTTGTCGACCAATGGCGACACCTTCCTCGGCGGTGAAGATTTCGATCAACGCGTGATCGATTACATCATCGACGAATTCAAGAAAATCAACGGCCTCGATCTGTCGAAAGACGCGATTGCGCTGCAACGCATCAAGGCTTCGGCAGAACGTGCGAAGATTGAACTGTCGTCGTCGCAGCAAACTGAAATCAATGAACCGTACATCGCGATGGCGAACGGCGCACCTGTCCATCTGACGCTGAAAATCACGCGCGCCAAACTGGAGTCGCTGGTTGAGGAATTGATCAGCAAAACCCTTGCGCCACTCAGCATCGCGATCAAGGATGCCGGCGTTAAAGTATCGGACATCGACGACATCATTCTGGTCGGCGGCATGACCCGTATGCCTAAGGTGCAAGAGAAGGTAAAAGAATTCTTCGGCAAAGAGCCACGCAAAGACGTCAACCCGGATGAAGCGGTTGCAGTCGGTGCAGCGATTCAAGGTTCGGTCCTGTCCGGTGATCGCAAGGATCTGTTGTTGCTCGACGTGACGCCACTGTCGCTGGGTATCGAAACCCTGGGCGGCGTGATGACGAAGATGATTCAGAAAAACACCACGATCCCGACCAAGTTCAGCCAGGTGTTCTCGACTGCTGATGACAATCAGCCTGCGGTAACGATCAAAGTGTTCCAGGGTGAACGCGAGATGGCAGTAGGCAATAAAGGTTTGGGCGAATTCAATCTGGAAGGCATTCCACCATCGGCACGCGGTACGCCGCAGATTGAAGTGACTTTCGATATCGACGCCAACGGTATCCTGCACGTCGGTGCGAAAGACAAGGCAACCGGCAAGGAAAACAAGATCACCATCAAGGCAAACTCCGGTTTGACCGAAGAAGAAATTCAAAAGATGGTGCAGGATGCCGAAGCCAATGCGGAAGAAGACAAGCGTCTGAAAGAGCTCGCAGAAGCGCACAACCAGGGCGACGCACTGGTGCATTCGACCCGCAAATCGCTGGCTGAATACGGTGACAAGCTGGAAGCCGGCGAGAAGGAAAAAATCGAAGCGGCGATCAAGGATCTGGAAGATGCGTTGAAAGGTAGTGACAAAGCTGCCATCGACGAAAAATCCGCAGCCTTGTCGGCTGCTGCGCAAAAACTCGGCGAAAAGATGTATGCCGACATGCAGGCGCAGCAAGCTGCCGGTGCAGCAACGGGTGACGCACATTCGGCAGGTGCCGATGGTCATGCTGAAGCCAAGTCGCAACAGGACGACGTGGTGGACGCCGACTTCAAGGAAGTGAAAGACAAGTAATTTGTTGGTCAAGCGACTTGGATTATTCGCACGCAAGTTGCCTGGCGCTTCGGGAAAGTAAAACGAGGCGCATTGATTTGTAATTGTCTGAAGTCGTAAGACTCGCCGGGTCTAAGGTTGCGAAACCTCGACTCGGCGTTTTGCATAGATAAGTAGAGAAAGAAACAGGGTGCCTACAGATGGCAAAACGTGATTTTTACGAAATTCTTGGTTTGGGAAAGAATGCGTCCGATGAGGAAATCAAGAAGGCGTATCGCAAGCTTGCAATGAAACACCATCCGGATCGCAATCCGGATAGCAAAGGTGCAGAGGATAAATTCAAGGAGGCGAAAGAAGCCTACGAGATGCTGTCCGACCCGCAAAAGCGCGACGCCTATGATCGTTACGGTCATGCCGGCGTAGACCCGAACATGGGTGGCGGCGGTGGAGGTGGCGGCGGTTTTGCCGATGCCTTCGGCGATATCTTCGGCGACATTTTCGGTCAGGCCGGCGGCCGCGGTGGTCGTGGCGGCCCGCAGGTGTATCGCGGCGCCGATCTGCGCTACAACCTGGAAATCACGCTGGAACAGGCTGCGCACGGTTACGACACGACGATACGCGTGCCTTCGTGGGATAGCTGCGAAACCTGCGATGGCAGCGGTGCCAAACCGGGAACCTCGCCGATCAACTGCACCACTTGCGGTGGGCATGGTCAGGTGCGCATGCAGCAGGGCTTCTTCAGCGTGCTGCAAACCTGTCCGAAATGTCATGGCGGCGGCAAGATCAATCCGTCACCGTGTTCGGCTTGTAGCGGCGCCGGCAAGATCAAGCGCAATAAAACGCTGGAAGTCAAAATTCCATCCGGTATCGACGATGGCATGCGCATACGTTCATCGGGCAACGGCGAGCCAGGCATGAACGGTGGCCCACCGGGCGATCTGTATGTCGAGATTCGCATCAAGCAGCATGCGATGTTCCAGCGCGAAGGCGACGATCTGCATTGCGAGATTCCTATCTCGTTTGCGAAGGCAGCGCTGGGTGGCGAAATCGAAGTGCCGACCCTGAACGGCAAGGCATCGTTTACGATTCCTGAAGGTACGCAGTCGGGTAAAACCTTCCGCTTGCGCAGCAAGGGTATCAAAGGCGTGCGTTCCGGTTACGCCGGCGATCTGTTTTGCCACGTGGTAGTGGAAACGCCGGTCACGCTGACGGAAAAGCAAAAGGAATTGCTGCGTGAGTTTGAATTGCTGACCATAGAGGGCGGCTCCAAACACAGCCCGCAAACCAAGTCGTGGAAAGACAAGGTGAAGGAATTCTTCGAATAAGAAGAATTCACGTTTGCCGCAGTCATGCCGATGCCGGTCGATTTTTCGACCGGCATTTTTTTTGTTGATCGCTGATGCACAAGGTTTTATGCTGGATTCACCATCATTCCGGGAGGTGTCATGCAACCGTTGAAAGCTATTGCCAGCATGCTGGCTATATGCAGTGCCCTGTTCTTTGTTCATACCGCCACGGCGGTCGAGCTGGCTGGCGTAAAACTCGATGACAGCGCCAGAGTTGCCAATCAGGACCTCAAGCTGAATGGCGCGGGCATACGTTATAAATTTGTGTTCAAGGTCTATGTTGTCGGCCTCTACCTGCCCGAGAAGAAGGCCGCCGTCGCCGATGTGCTGGCGGCGCCCGGAGCACGGCGTGTCAGCATCACGATGTTGCGCGACGTCGGCAGCGAGGAGTTCGGCAAGGCTTTTTTCAGTGGCATCGAGCACAATACCGACAACGCCGAACGTGCTGCATTGGCTGTCCCGATGGCGAAGTTCAGCGCAATGTTCGCTACTACCTCCGAGCTCAGACAGGGCGATGTATTGCATCTGGACTGGGTACCCGGCAGCGGCATGGCGGTGTTGCTGAACGGCAGGAAAGTTCTTGAGCCGATAACCGATGCGGCGTTCTACAACGCGATATTGCGCATCTGGCTGGGAAGCAAACCGGTAGACGACAAACTCAAACGACAACTGCTGGGCGAGCAATAAGCTGCGATACCGTCCGTCGATTGCGGGAAAATCCGGATAAAATGTCTGCTTATCGCCGGTATATCGTTTACCTACCGGGTTTGCAGCATGATGGATATAAATGACAGAGCAAAAGAAAGAAGTACTCCCCTTGGAACAACTTTTTCAGAAAAATCGTGCCTGGGCAGCCGAAAAAGTGGCGGAAGACCCGGATTTTTTCGTCAAACTTGCATCGCAACAATCTCCGGAATATTTGTGGATAGGTTGTTCTGACAGCCGTGTTCCGGCAAATGAAATTGTCGATCTGGCTCCAGGCGAATTATTCGTGCACAGAAATATTGCCAACGTCGTCGCGCATTCGGATCTCAATTGCCTGTCGGTGCTGCAATTTGCGGTCGATGTGCTAGGCGTCAAGCATGTGATTGTATGTGGCCATTACGGTTGCTCGGGTGTGCATGCCGCGATGCTGCGCAGGCGTGTCGGTTTGGCGGATAACTGGTTGCGGCATGTGCAGGATGTGCATCAGAAATACGGTCGCTATCTGGGCGATGCGTTGCCAACGCAGGCACAGCACGATCGTCTGTGCGAACTGAATGTGATCGAGCAGGTGGCCAATGTCTGCCGTACGACCATCGTGCAGGATGCGTGGGAGCGTGGCCAGGAGTTGACGATACATGGCTGGGTCTACGGCTTGAAAGACGGTTTGCTCGGCGATCTTGGTGTGACGATAGATGGTGCAGATGCGGCGGATGAGAAATTGAAAAACAGTTTTGCGCGTTACGAAACCGAAGATGTGCCGGCGCATTCATAAGCGATTATTCTTCACAATATTATCTGGCACTCAAGCCAGCCTGGAGGCGCCATGAAATGGGAAGGCAATCGCGAAAGCGACAATGTTGAGGATAGACGCGGTAGCGGTGGCGGGTTTGGCGGCCGTTCGATCGGCATAGGCACGATAGTCATCGCCTTGCTGGGCTCGTATTTTCTAGGTATCAATCCAGCCACCATCATCAGCCTGTTGAGCGGCGGCGGTCCGGTGCAGATGCAATCGCAGGAACCGGCGCAACGTCCACCGGCAGACGATCAGATGGCGCGCTTCGTCGCCACGGTGCTGGCCGATACCGAAGACACCTGGGGGCCGATCTTCCGCGCCAGCGGTGCGAACTACATCAAGCCGAAACTGGTGCTGTTCTCCGGCCAGACGCCGACCGCCTGCGGCACAGGCGACACGGCTTCCGGTCCCTTCTATTGCCCCGGCGATCAGAAAATCTATATCGATCTGGCCTTTTACCAAACCATGCGCGACCGCTTCCGCGTCTCCAGCGATTTCGCCCAGGCCTACGTGATTGCGCATGAAGTCGGACATCACGTGCAGCACATCAGCGGCATCACGGACAAGGTTGAGCAGGCGCGTCGCAGCGGTACGCAAAAACAGGCGAATGCGATTTCGGTCAAGCTGGAATTGCAGGCGGATTGTTTCGCCGGTGTGTGGGCATATCATGCCAATGAAGCCCGCAGCATACTGGAAGACGGTGATGTGGAGAGTGCATTGAAAGCAGCCAGCGCGATCGGCGACGATACCTTGCAGAAGCAGGCGCAAGGCCATGTGGTGCCGGATTCATTTACGCATGGCACCTCGGCGCAGCGCGTGCGCTGGTTCCAGCGCGGGATTGAAAGCGGCGATTTGAATAGTTGCAATACCTTCGCTGCCAGACAGCTTTGATTAAGATATTTGAACAATCGCGCGCCTGCAGAAATGGGGTCGCGTGGAATGAGCAGGAGAGACTAAATGGATGATTCCGAACTGGCAGCACTGCGCATCGAGATCGACAAGATCGATGCGCGCATTGTTGAGCTGTTAGCCCAGCGCTTCGACATTACCAATCAGGTTGGTGTGCTGAAGGCACAGAAGAAATTGAGTGCAATCGATCCGGAACGCGAAGCAAGACAGGCGCAACGTTATGTCGAGCTGGCAAATGAATTCGGCGTGAAGCCGCTCGTGGTGCAGAATCTGTTTCGCGGCATTATCGACGAAGTTGTAATCAATCATCGTGCGATTGCCGTGCAAACGGCATTTCAGTAAAACGCGGAATACAGCAAGAACCCAGATTTCTTGCTGAATGAAGGGCTGATCATTTCAGCGATGGTTGCAGCCTTGGGTGACAAGGGCTGCAACTATCCGATCAGGCTTTATCTTCTTCAGAAACAGTGTTCAGGTGCCGGGAAAGTACCTTCCTTGACTTCGCGAATATAGGCGCGCACCGCACCTTCAATACTGGTCTGGCCTTCCATGAAGTTCTTCACGAAGCGCGCCTTCTTGCCAGGGAAAACATTGATGAAGTCGTGCATGACAAGGACCTGACCCGAGCAATCCACGCCGGCACCGATGCCTATGGTCGGCATAGCGACGAGTTCACTTACTTCCTTGCCTAAAGAAGCAGGAATTGCTTCGAGCAATAGCATGGCTGCACCAGCAGCCTGCAGAGTCAGCGCATCTTTTTTCAATTGCTCTGCGGCTTCCGCCGTCTTGCCTTGCACTTTATAACCACCAAACTGGTGTACGAATTGCGGAGTCAAGCCCAGATGCACCATGACCGGAATTGCACGGTCAGTCAAAAAACGAACGGTGTCGGCCAGCCAGGCACCACCCTCGAGCTTGACCATCTGCGCGCCGGCTTGCACCAGCTTCACCGCGTTGGCAAACGCCTGTTCGGGTGTTGCATAGGAACCAAACGGCATATCCGACATGACGAACGCAGTCTTGGAGCCGCGTGCCACGCAGGCTGTGTGATAGGCCACGTCGTCGATCGTCACCGGCAGCGTCGAATTGTGCCCCTGGCAGACCATGCCGAGCGAATCGCCTATCAACAGCATTTCGACTCCGCACATATCCATCAACGAAGCAAAACTCGCATCGTAGGCAGTCAGCATGGTGATCTTCTCGCCGCGTTCTTTCATTGCAAGCAGTGACGGAACCGTCACGGCCTTGGTGCGTTGTTCGTTTTCCTGCAGATAGCTGGCCATACTTATTCTCCACGGCTAAAAAATTCACGCTTGCCGCGCATGTTTGCAATGCGTGTCAGCAAGAGTGCGAAATCTTCGTCATTATCGATCGGATTCAGATATTCGGTATTCACGATCAGCAAAGGTGCAGCTTCGTAATCGTAAAAAATGCGGCTGTAGCTTTCGCACAGCCTATGCATATATGTTTCGGAAATGCCGGCTTCCATCGGTATGCCACGTTTCTTGATGCGATCGATCAGTGTTTGCGGTTCGGCCTGCAGATAAATCACGAGGTCGGGCAAGGGCGCTTGCGGGCGCAGGTGATCGTACAGTTGCTGATACAACGCCAACTCGTCATCGCCCAGTGTCAGGCGGGCAAAAATCGGGTCCTTGTCGAGCAGGAAATCCGACACGATGCGGGCATCGAATAAATCGGGCTGCGCCAAGTCTCGTAATTGATTCAGGCGCTGGAACAGGAAAAACATTTGCGTCGGCAGCGCATAGCGCCCGGCATCGCGATAGAACTTTTCCAGGAAGGGGTTTTCTTCCGGCCGTTCCAGCAATGTCTGCGCGTCGAACTGTGCGGCGAGTTTGCCGGCCAGCGTGGTTTTGCCGGCACCGATGGCACCTTCAACGACGACGTATTTGTACTTTTCAAAATCCATAATGATTTTATCTACCGTTTTGGTTAACCATGCTGCGACGGCATAGTGAAATTTTACGCAAGCTCAGGCGCGGAAAATGAAGTACACCGCGCCGACCAGACACAATGCAGCCCATACATAATCCAGCTTGAACGGCTGGTCCATGAAGACAATTGCGAACGGTACGAATACCGTGAGTGTAATCGCTTCCTGCATGATTTTCAGTTGCGCCAGGCTGAACTGGGTATACCCGATGCGATTGGCCGGTACCTGCAGCAGGTATTCAAACAGCGCAATACCCCAGCTGATCAGCGCGGCGATCCACCACGGTTTGGACGACAAGCCCTTCAGATGGCCGTACCAGGCGATCGTCATGAAGACATTGGATAGTGTGAGCAGGCCGACAGTCTGAACGATTACGGGAATTTGCATGGCGTCCTTAACGTGTAGGCAGTCTGGTTTGCAATGATGGTTTTACGTGCACAGGCGGCAGCGATTTCGGTTGATTTCTGACGCAATTATTTCAGCTAATTTTTTGTATCGCCTGCATTGCCACGCCGGGTACGAAGTGATGTGCTGCGCCCTGGCCGGGAATGTGGATAAAGGGATCGATTTGCAACAGCGGAATCAGGACAAACGCACGACTGGTCATGCGCGGATGCGGCACCGTCAAGGTGGGTGTGGCGATGCGTTGATCGCCGTACAGCAAAAGATCCAGATCCAGCGTGCGTGGTGCGTTCTGGTACGGACGTTCGCGTCCGAATTTTTGTTCCAGTATCAGCAGGGCTTGCAGCAGTTCCTCGGCCGATAAATCGGTGACGATACGTGCGACGGCATTGATGTAGTCGTCGCCGCCGGCGTCAATGGGTGCAGTGCGGAACAATGAGGACTGGGCAGTTACGCGCGTTGCTGGCAGGGTATCGAGTGCCAGCAGGGCTTGCCTGACATGGTCCGATGCTTCGCCCAGATTCGAGCCTATGCCGATGTGGGCGACGATCTGCCTGCCTGTCATTCGCTTGTTCCGGCTGTACCTGCAGCAGGTTTGCGTGCACGGCTGCGGCGGCGCGGGCGCTTTTTTGCCGGCGCTTCATTGGCCGTGGCAGGTTTTTTGGCGAGCAGTTCTTCGCGACCAGGGCCGTCGGCGGCGATGAATGCCGTCCACCATTCGCCGATTTCACTATCGATTTCACCCGAGGCGCAACGCAGCAGCAGGAAATCATAACCGGCGCGCAGGCGCAGATGTTCCAGCAATTTGTATGGTGTCTTGCCGACGCGGCGATCGAAACGCGGTTGCATGGCCCAGATATCGCGCATGTCGGAAGCGATCTTGCGTTGCAATGCGAGCTTGTCGGTTTGCGTGTTCAACACGTCGTCGGCGGCGAGGTGCAAGGCGGGAATCGGATACTCGCCGGCAGCCTGGTAGGCATTCCACTTTTCCAGCACCTGATGCCACAGCAGCGAAGCGAACAGGAAACCGGGTGAAACCGGTTTGCCATGCTTGACGCGTTCGTCGGTACTGGCAAGCGCCAGTCGCACGAATTTTTCACCCAGCGGTTGTTCCAGCACGACGTCGAGCAGCGGCAGCAAGCCGTGATGCAGGCCTTCCTTGCGCAGTTGCTGCAGGCAGGCGAGGGCGTGGCCGCTCATCAACAGCTTGAGCATTTCATCGAACACGCGTGCGGTCGGCACATTGTTGATCAAGGGTGCCATGACGGCGATCGGCGCGCTTGTATCGGGTGCAATTGCAAAGTTGAGCTTGGCGGCGAAACGTACGACGCGCAACAGGCGCACAGGATCTTCGCGATAGCGCGCTTCCGGTACGCCGATAATGCGTAGTGTTCTGGTGCGGATGTCGGCGATGCCGCCGTGGTAATCGAGCACCGTCTGTGTCGCCGGATCGTAATACATCGCATTGATTGTGAAGTCGCGCCGCAATGCATCTTCGTGCTGTTCGCCGAAGGTATTGTCGCGCAGCACGCGGCCGTGCTCATCCTTGGGCGCGCCATCGGAGGAGGCGCCGCGGAAGGTGGTGACTTCCAGCAAATCCTGGCCGAACATCACGTGCACGATCTGGAAGCGTTTGCCGATGATGAAGGCGCGGCGGAATAATTTCTTGACCTGTTCCGGCGTGGCGTTGGTCGCGATATCGAAATCCTTGGGTTTGACGCCGAGCAGCAGATCGCGCACTGCGCCGCCGACCAGAAAAGCCTTGAAGCCGGCTTCCTGCAAGGTGCTGGTAACGCGGATTGCATTGGCCGAAACCAGCTTCGGATCGATGCGGTGTTCTTTCGCAGTCAGCCTGACAGGCTGCGTGTGATCGCCTGTTTTCTGTTTGGTGCCGAGGATGCGACGGATGAACTTTTTAATCATTGAATAGATTGATGATCGGCCAGCCGTGCGCTTGAGCGTGCGCAGTCAGCAAGGCGTTGGGGTTGGTGGCAATCGGGTCGGTGACGATGGATAGCAAGGGAATATCGTTTTGCGAATCGCTGTAAAAATAGCTGCGCTGGAAATCATCAAGTGCAAGGCCGCGCGCTGCCAGCCAAGCCTTGGTATGTGTGATTTTACCTGCACCGGAGGTTGGAATGCCGAGCAGTTTTCCGGTTAATTCGCCATTTTCCGTAAATTCTGGTTCGGCAGCGATCAAATGTTCGACGCCGAAGGCCTGGGCGATGGGTGCGGTGACGAAGCGATTGGTGGCGGTGACGATGGCGACCAGATCGCCGGCGTCCTGATGCTTCTTCAGCAAAGCATGCGCTGGCGGCAGCATGGCCGGTTGCACGACTTGCTGCATGAAGTCCTGGTGCCATGCGTCGAGCTGGGCGCGCGGAAATTGCGCCAGCGTGCCGAGGGCAAATTCCAGGTACTCGGCAGGGTCCAGCGTGCCGGCCTGATACTGGGCGAAAAATTCGGCATTGCGCTTGGCAAAGGCATCCGGATCTACCACGCCGGTGCGGGCCAGAAACTGACCCCATTCGTAATCGGAATCGATGGGGATCAGCGTATGGTCGAGATCAAATAAGGCCAGGTTTTTCATGGATTGATTTCATTTTCCCGTTGCAGCAGTTCGCGCAGCAGGGGCAAGGTGATGGGTCGTTTTGTTTCGAGAGAATATTCATCGAGCGCGTCCAGCATCGCCGACAAAGAGCGCATATCGCGCGCAAAATGGTTGAGCAGGTAGGGTAACACGCCGGGTGACAGCGTCAGGCCGCGTGCCTCGGCAGCATGCGTCAGGGCGGCGATTTTTTCTTCATCGCTCAAACCGTGCACCTGATAGATCAGGCCCCAGCCGAAGCGGGTACGCAAATCTTCCCGCACGGTCAGCGTTGCGGGCGCAGCGTTACCGGCCGCCAGCAGGCAGCCGCCCTGTTCGCGCACTTGATTGAAGAGTGCGAAGGCGGCGATTTGTGCTTCCGGCGACAATTTGTGACTATCGTCGAGCAGATACAGCGTCGTCGCGGATTGGTAGGCAAAGGCATCGGCGCTTGCATCGCCGGGAATATACAGTGCGGTCTTGGCGTCTGCCAATGCGCGCAGCAGATGCGTCTTGCCGGCGCCGGCGTCGCCCCACAGGTAAACAAAACGTTCATCCAGTCCACCGGGCTGGCCTTGTGCGAGGCGCTGCAGCAGCTGGATCAGCTCTGCATTGGCGCCGATCACAAACGATGTCAGGGTTTGCGGTTTTTCGGCAGGTAAATCAAGTAGCAACTGCCTCATGCTGGCTTCATCATATTGTTATTGTTAAAAATACAGTTTATTTTTTGCTCCATGTGCGCAGGAACAGGCTTGTACCATCGGTTTGCCGCAAGTTCCAGTGCATATCCTCGTCTATTTTGCCGTTTCGGCAAAGAAAGTGTCATCAAATGAGGGAGGAGAGGGAGCGATTTGCTAAAATACCGCTTAGCCCGAATTATAGAGCCTGAATCATCCAGTTTAAAAAGTGCAGATTACGCCGCGATGACTTTTGTTCATTGCGATGCTGATCCGGCCTTATTGATAACTGATATTTGATCATCAGGCTAGCCATCCGGCCACAACTGTCTATTTTACTGCCTCTGCTGCCTATCACATCATGAGTTCCAATTCCAATATCTCTCTTTCCTACCGCGACGCCGGTGTTGACATCGATGCGGGCGATGCGCTGGTCGAAGCGATCAAGCCTTTTGCCAAACGCACGATGCGCGAAGGCGTCATGGGCGGCCTCGGTGGTTTCGGCGCCATGTTTGAAATCAGCAAGAAGTACAAGGAGCCGGTACTGGTATCCGGTACCGATGGTGTCGGCACCAAGCTCAAACTCGCTTTCATGCTGAACAAGCACGATACCGTCGGTATCGATCTGGTGGCGATGAGCGTCAATGACATTCTGGTGCAGGGCGCAGAACCGCTGTTCTTCCTCGATTATTTTGCCTGCGGCAAGCTGGACGTGCCGAGCGCGACCGACGTCATCAAAGGCGTGGCCAAAGGTTGCGAACTGGCCGGTTGCGCATTGATAGGCGGCGAAACCGCTGAAATGCCGAGCATGTATCCGGACGGCGAATACGATCTGGCCGGTTTTGCAGTCGGCGCAGTGGAAAAATCGAAAATCATCGACGGCACCAAGATTGTGCCGGGCGACGTGGTGCTGGGTCTGGCCTCGTCGGGCGCACATTCCAACGGTTATTCGCTGGTGCGCAAGATCATCGCAGTCGCGCAACCAGACTTGAACGCGGATTTCCACGGTCGCAAGCTGGCCGACGTATTGCTGGAGCCGACGCGTATTTACGTCAAGCCTTTGCTGGCGCTGATGGCGTCCATGGAAGTCAAGGGCATGGTGCATATCACTGGCGGCGGCCTGGTGGAAAATATTCCGCGCGTGTTGCAGCCGCATCTGACAGCCGTGCTGGATAGCAGCGCATGGGACATGCCGCCGCTGTTCAAGTGGCTGCAACAGCATGGCGGCGTCGCCGATGCAGAAATGCATCGCGTCTTCAACTGCGGCATCGGCATGACCGTGATCGTGGCGAAGGAAAATGCAGCAGCGGCGATGGCGCAATTGCAGGCGGCTGGTGAAACCGTGATGCAGATAGGTGAAATCCGCGCACGCGAAGAAGGTCAGGCGCAAACCATCGTGGTGTAAGCAACAGAACTGCAAGAATGAAAAAACGGCTGCAACGCTGGTCTTACTAAGGTCAGCGTTGCAGCCGTTTTTATTTGCCTCGATATTTGTGCGCTCAGTGTTGGCACTGATGCCAGTGTGCCGTCGCGATCAAAAAATATCAGTCACGGCGAACGCAGATGTTTGAGCAAGGCTTCGGTTCTATGATCGGGCGGCGGTGTCAGTAGACTGACGATGACGATGGCCAGCATGCCGGCCGGTACGCCGAATACGCCGGCCGAGATCGGCGCGATGTGGAACCATTGTGCGGCGACCGAGCCGCCCAGTGTCGGATGGGTATGCGCCATGTAATACGCGCACACGGCGAAACCGACCAGCATGCCGGCGATCGCACCCTGCTGGTTGGCGCGCTTCCAGATCACGCCCAGCGCCAGAGCGGGGAACAGTGCCGAGCCCGCCAGTGAAAATGCGGCACCGACCAGCGATAGAATATCGCCTGGTTTCAGCGATGCAATGTAGGCTGCCACCAATGCCACCATCAGCAGCAGGAGTTTGGAAACCGTCACGCGCTTTTGCGTAGTGGCGGTCGGGTCTACAGTTTTGTAATAGATATCGTGCGACAGCGCATTTGAAATCGTCAGCAGCAGGCCATCGGCGGTCGACAGTGCTGCTGCCAGGCCGCCGGCGGCGATCAGGCCGGAAATGACATACGGCAGGCCGGCAATCTCCGGCGTCGCCAGCACCACGATATCGACATCCATCACAATTTCCGCCAGTTGCACGATGCCATCCCGATTGACGTCGTTGATGCTGACCAGCGGATGTATCTTGTCGATATTGGCCCAGTAGGAAACCCATTCCGGCAGCTTGGAAAAATCGCTGCCGACCAGCGAAGTGTAAATATCGTATTTGACCAGCACGGCCAGCGCCGGAATCGTGATGTACAGCGCCATGATGAAAAACAGCGTCCAGAATACCGAGTCGCGCGTTTCCTTTACCGACGATGTCGTGTAGTAGCGCACCAGTACGTGCGGCAAGGCGGCCGTGCCCAGCATCAGACAGAACACCAGGGCCATGAAGTTATTGCGCTTGATATCCGAGGCGGCTTCAGTCTCGCCGGGGAAGGGCTCGGTATGCCGGGTCGGTGGTTTTGCCAGTTCCAGATTCGCTGCGCGGTCTTCTATCCAGCGCCGTTCGGCTTCTTCGGGGTCTTTCGGATAGGTTGCCAGCTCACGTACGGTCTGCTTGATTTCAAGCAGCGGTGCATTGCCGAGTTTGAGTGCTTCCAGATTGTGCTGAATTTCGGCGCGGCCGCTTTCCCACGACTCCGGCAACATCTGCAGTTTCTCATCCAGATCCTGTGCACGCTGGTGGAAAATGGCGCGCACGCCTTTTTCTTTCGGGTCTTCGATCAGCACCGTCTCGCGTTCGCTCAACTTGGCAATGGCCGAACCGTAGGCGATAGGCGGGACCGGGATGCTCGTGTGTTTTACCGACAGCCATACCACCGGAATCATGTAGGCAATGATGATGATGATGTATTGCGCAACCTGGGTCCATGTCACGGCACGCATGCCGCCGAGGAAGGAACAGACCAGTATGCTGGCGAGTCCGAGAAAAATACCGACGGAAAAATCGACGCCGGTAAAACGCGAGGTGATCAGGCCGACGCCGTAAATCTGCGCCACGACATAGGTGAAGGACACAATGATGGTCGCGATCACCGCGATAATGCGCACCACATTGTCGCTGTAGCGTCCGGTATAGCGGGCGGCGAGGTAATCGGGAATGGTGTACTGGCCGAACTTGCGCAGGTACGGCGCAATCAGCAATGCAACCAGTACGAAGCCGCCGGTCCAGCCCATCAGGTAAGCCAGCCCGTCAAAACCCCACAGGTACAAACCGCCTGCCAGACTGATGAAACTGGCCGCCGAAATCCAGTCGGCGGCCGTCGCCATGCCGTTGAAAAATGCCGGTACGCGACGGCCGGCGACATAGTATTCCAGCATGTTCGAGGTGCGGCTGATGACGCCGATGGTGGCGTACATCACGATGGTGCAAAACATGAAGACATAGCCTATCCATGCACGCGGAAAACCTTCACGTTCCAGAATCGCCACGGCAAACAGGAACAGCACAAAGCCTATCGTGAACAGCACGTAATAACGCATCAGGCGACGGAAGAAGGCTTTAGTCTTCATGTGTACTATCGTTTTTTTCGAGCAGGTAGGTTTTGTCGAGCGCACGCATGCGCAGCGCGTAGATGGCAATGATTGCTACATAAATCAGGATGCTGCCTTGCGCCGCCATGAAGAATGAAATCGGCCAGCCTAACAGCGTGTAGGCGGACAGCGAACGGGCGAAGAAAATCGCGCTAAAGGTGACGGCGAACCACGCCAGCAGCAGCCACAGCGTCATGCGTCGTGTGCGCTGCCAATAACGGCCTGCGGGATCGGATTGCTGCTTTTTTATTTGTGCAGCCATATCAAATATTGTCGTCCCATGAAGTTTCGGCCGGTTCCAGACGCAGGATGACGCGCATCAGGCAGCCGGGACGTTTCTGACCCTTGCAGCGCGGATTGTTGAGGATTTCGATTTCCGCATTGTGCTGTAGTGCGATTTCGCGGACGATGGCCAGCCCGAGTCCGCTCCCCTCGACGTTGCTGCCGAGGATGCGGTAAAAGCGCTCAAAGATATGGCTGCGTTCATGCGGTGCGATGCCGGGGCCGTTATCTTCCACTTCCAGAAATGCCAGCCCGGCTTGCTGATCGGTTCGTACACGCACGGTTGCGTTACCGCCAGCCGGTGTGTAACTGAGCGCATTGTCGATCAGATTGTTCAACAGCTCATGCAGCATGGTGGGGTCGCCTTTTACCATCACCGCTTCATCCGGTTGCTCGAAACCGAGATCGATTTTCCGGACGAACGAAGTCTGCACCCAGTTCTGCACCGTCTCACGCGCCAGTTCGGACAGCTCCAGTGACTGCATCGGTTTGGTCTGCGGCATCTGATTTTCTGCGCGTGCCAGTGCGAGCAATTGATTCACCATGCGGGTGGCGGATTTGGAGCTTTTTGCCAGCTGTTCCAGCGATTTGTGAATTTCGTCCTGATCGGTTTGACGCAAGGCCAGTTCGGATTGCATGCGCATGCCGGCCAGCGGTGTTTTCATCTGATGTGCGGCATCGGCGATGAAGCGTTTTTGTATCTTGATGCTTTGCGACAGGCGTTCCAGCATGTCGTTGAGCGAGCCGACGAGAGGAATGATTTCTTCCGGCACGTGGCCCGAATCGATAGGGCTCAGATCATCAGGCCGGCGTGCACGTATGCGTTGCTGTAGCTCTGCCAGCGGACGCAAGCCGCGCGTGAGGGCAAACCAGACCAGCACCAGCGCAATCGGCAGGATGATGAATTCCGGCACGATCACGCCCTTGATGATCTGGTTGACCAGTTGCGAACGCTTGTCCAGCGTTTCCCCGACCTGCACCAGCGCCATGCGCGGCTCTATGCTCAGTTGCGGTTCGACCTGCGTCTTGTGCAGATCGACATAGATGTAGGCGATGCGCACTTCGGTATTGTGGATGAAATCGTAACGAAATTTCGTCGACCAGGGCGGTGCTTCTTCTATATCTTTCGGCAATGGCATTTCCGGATCGCCTTCAACGAAGGTGTTATGCGCATCACGTATCTGGTAATAGATATTGTCGACGTCGTCGGCATGCAGAATGTCGATAGCCGGGCCGGTCAGGCGCGTCACGACCTCGCCGTTGATTTCCTTGACCTGTTGTGCGACGACCGTGACCTTGTCTTCCAGCGCGCGATCGAAGGGTTCGTTGGCGATGGATTTTGCAACCAGGTAGGTAATGGCAATGCTGAGCGGCCACAGCAGCAGCAGCGGCACCAGCATCCAGTCCAGAATTTCACCGAATAGCGAGCGTTGCGTGCGTTCTTCCGGCTGGGCTGCCGCGCCTGGATTCGATGCAATTGCATCGACGTCGGGAGTGTTCAGTCGGTGAGTATCAGGCATCGCCGGGTCAGCGTGGCGGTGCGATCGTATTGGGTGCTGCTTCGGAGAATTTTTCGAGGCAGTAGCCGAGACCGCGCACGGTGGCGATGCGCAAGCCGCCGATTTCTATTTTCTTGCGCAAGCGGTGCACATACACTTCGATTGCATTGTTGCTGACTTCTTCGCTCCATTCGCAAAGATGATCGACCAGTTGTTCCTTCGATACCAGGCGGCCGCTGCGTTGCAGCAGCACTTCCAGCAAACCGAGCTCGCGTGCCGATAATTCCAGCATCTGATCGTTGATGTAGGCAATGCGGCCAACCTGATCGTAGGACAAGGGGCCGTGTTTGATCACGGTCGGCCCGCCGCCTGCGCCGCGCCGCGTGAGTGCACGTACGCGCGCCTCGAGTTCGGACAGTGCAAACGGTTTGGCCATGAAATCGTCGGCGCCCAGATCCAGTCCCTTGACGCGCTGTTCGATTGAATCGCCGGCCGTCAGAATCAATACCGGCAAACGCGAATTGCGTGCGCGCAAACGCTGCAGTACTTCAAGGCCGGACATTTTTGGTAATCCCAGATCGAGAATCAGTAAATCGAAGTCTTGCGTAGACAAGGCCGAATCGGCTTCCACACCATTTTTGACGCAATCGGTGACATAACCCGATTGACGCAAGGATCGCGTCAAGCCATCGGCCAGCACACTGTCGTCTTCGGCAAGCAATATACGCATAGGGGAGGGAGAGAGGAAGTTGGTTTGTAGTCTATTGCGTTTCGCCAACAGCGGCAAGACAAGTGTTGACGGCTGATTTTACGACAGGGCCGGCTTTTATGTTTTACTGCTCTCCGCAGATGACGGCAGGCTTGACGGCCTGTTGCGACAAGGCGTCTGCAGCAGCATTCTTCCGGCGTGGAATCCAGATCAGGGCAGGATTCTCGAGTTGCGCAATCAATTGCCTGGCCTGTATGCGGTGATGACTCAATATGGTCGCGCCGTTTTCCGCCTGTACATCGTCCAGCACGACCCGGCTATCGCCATAGATCACCAACTTTGCCGGCCGGACTGCAAGCGCTGCTTGCAGCACTGCGATCAGTGCGCGGTATTCCGCTTCGCTGCTATCGCCCTGACCGGCGGCGAAGCTGATGCGGGTCAGATCGCCATTTGGATTCCTGAGTATGCCGCCTACACCCATTTTGCCGGGATTTGGATGGCTTGTTCCATCGAACCAGGCCAGCCACGCCGCCGGATCGGGCTGGGCAGCGTTTCTTTTATAGGCGCGCGCCTCTGTCGTCATTTGTTTGCGATGGGCGATTTTTGTCGCGACGTCGGCTTTTTGCTGTTTGCGACTGGAGATCAGTTCGGCAAGGGACTGGTTTCCTGCTGCCGTCTGCAGGGTTTGCCGCAAGGCGTCCTCTGTGGACAGGGCCAGATTTTTTGCCAGCCGACGGCTGCTTGTACGCTCTTTCTTGTAGGCGACTTCTAACAGGTCTTCCAGCTTGGGCATGGTTGTTGGACGGGAAATAGAATGGATTCGGCCATATCTTACGTGGAAAGGCCGGGGTGGCTAAGACCAAAAAGCAGGCTGAGTAAATTTCGTAAAGTTGCTTTTTCGATCATTTGAAATAAAACTTCAAGAAGGCGCTTGCATAAAGCACTGTTTTTTTATACAGTACGGTTTCTGGTC
Source organism: Herminiimonas fonticola (assembly GCF_040395855.1). Taxonomy (GTDB): domain Bacteria; phylum Pseudomonadota; class Gammaproteobacteria; order Burkholderiales; family Burkholderiaceae_D; genus Oxalicibacterium; species Oxalicibacterium fonticola_A. Next base: position 24,797 of record NZ_JBEBPO010000027.1, read on the forward strand.
GCAAAAACTGCTTGTTAGCCATTTTGTTTCAACACCCAACCGTCGAAAGAATCCTCATGGACGATAAAAAAAACGCACCGAGCTCGGATAAGAGTAAGGCACTTGCTGCCGCACTGGCGCAAATCGAAAAGCAATTCGGTAAAGGCTCGGTGATGCGCATGGAAGACGGCGCTGTCGTCGAAGAGGTGCAGGTTGTCTCCACCGGCTCGCTGGGTCTGGATATTGCGCTTGGCGTTGGCGGCTTGCCACGCGGCCGCGTGGTTGAAATCTATGGTCCGGAATCGTCGGGTAAAACCACGCTGACGTTGCAAACCATCGCAGAAATGCAGAAACTGGGCGGCACCTGCGCGTTTATCGATGCGGAACATGCGCTGGATGTGACTTATGCACAGAAGCTGGGCATCAATCTGTCCGAACTGTTGATTTCGCAACCGGATACCGGTGAACAGGCTTTGGAAATTTGCGATGCGCTGGTGCGTTCCGGTGGCGTCGATCTGATCGTCATCGATTCGGTTGCTGCCTTGACGCCGCGTGCCGAGATCGAAGGTGATATGGGTGATTCGCTGCCTGGTTTGCAAGCGCGTCTGATGTCGCAGGCCTTGCGCAAACTGACCGGCAGTATCAATCGTACCAATACGCTGGTTATTTTCATTAATCAGATTCGCATGAAAATTGGCGTCATGTTCGGTAATCCCGAAACCACGACCGGTGGTAATGCTTTGAAATTTTATGCTTCGGTTCGTCTGGATATTCGTCGCACCGGCTCGATCAAGTCGGGCGATGAAGTCATCGGCAATGAAACCAAGGTCAAGGTCGTCAAGAACAAGATCGCACCACCATTCAAGGAAGCGCATTTCGACATTCTGTATGGCGCAGGCACATCGCGCGAAGGCGAAATTCTGGATCTGGGTTCGGATGCAAAAATCGTCGAAAAATCCGGTGCCTGGTATAGCTATAACGGCGAACGTATCGGTCAGGGCAAGGACAATGCACGCAACTATTTGAAAGAACGTCCGGATCTGGCGCGTGAAATCGAAAACAAGGTGCGCGTTTCTTTGGGTGTGCCTGAACTCGACGCCATCAAGTCGGACGAGCCAGTTGCGAAGAAAGCTTCCGCCAAGGAAAGCAAGGAAGCCAAAGAACTGAAAGAAGTCGAGTAAATAGTTCGGCTGAGCCGGTATTGCTTGATTTCGATTTGATGATGGTTTTTAACGGGCGCCCGCGCTGAAGGACTCATATGGCAAAACTGCAAGTGAGTCTGAAAGCGCGGGCGCTTCGCTATTTATCAGCGCGCGAACATAGCCGTCAGGAGCTGGCGCGCAAACTGGCACGCTATGCGCAGGAAGGCGACGATATCGAAGCCTTGCTTGATGCGCTGGCAGCTGCCAACTTCATGTCTGAGGCACGTTTTTCCGAATCGCTGGTCAATCGGCGGGCGGCGCGTTTCGGCAATAGCCGGATTTTGTCCGAGCTGAAAAGTCATAACATCGATCCCGATGCATTGACTGAAATAAAGGCGACGCTGGAGCAGGATGAGGTCGCGCGTGCACGGGAAGTCTGGTCAAGAAAGTTCGGCGTTGTGGCAAGCGATGCGAACGGCCGTGCAAAGCAGATGCGCTTTTTGCTGCAGCGCGGATTTTCTCATCGGGCGATACAGGCGGCGATGCGTCCGGCAGAAAAAGACGACGATGATGGCGATTGAATATTCACTCCGTTCTTGCTGCGTAATGTGAAACGGAAATGACGCAAATTAAAAAATGGGGCGCCAGCACATCACGTGTGCTGGCGCCCCATTCATGAGTCAATCATGAATACAAACTGGATCAGTGATCCATCAATGCCTTGACGTGAATGGCGGTACTGGAAGCCAAGCCTTCCAGGCTGTAACCGCCTTCAAGGATGGAAACCACACGACCTTCGCAGCAGTCGTCGGCAATTTTCATCA
>NZ_JBEBPO010000028.1:0-25587 GCF_040395855.1 Herminiimonas fonticola
TTCATCTGGCAACCGAAGGTCTTGATGTATATCTTTTTCTGCATGGGGTGAGGGGTGTGGAGAGTTACTTACTTAAATTTGGATGCAGGCGCTGGTAACAGAACTGGCTGTGGCAATGGTTTTGGCGGAGTCTTCTGCGCCTCGTCTGCCGTTAAAATCCAGATGCGATCGATGTCGCCGTTGCCATCTTCCGTGTAATTCACGGCAAACTGGCTGCCGCGCAAGGCGGCCGGCATCTCGATCATATTGTCCTGATTCCAGATGCGCGCACCGGCTGACAATGTGCGTGTTTTATCGTTGATGACGACAACAGGATAATTGGCCGGTGTCATCACGCCGCGTTTGGCCTCTGCTGGAAAGGGGCGCTCGAAAGCATGCGCAGACAGGCTGGCGAGAGCAAGTGCACAACTGATCAGCAAAGTTCCTATGCGCATGGCAGGCTTCCGTTCCAGGTAAATGAGATGTCGCGATACAGCAGAATGATAGTTTCGGGCGATGTGTTGCTTGGCGCAAGGCGGGCTTGCCTGTACGGCGGCAGGAGCCGATCGGGCGTTACGGCTTATTCCTCTCGGCCAGCGCAGGTGCAATCATAACATGTGGTGCTGCAGGTCGAGAGCGAGCCGGATGGCGGGATGCCGATGGGGAGCGAGGAAATGTGTGTCGTGAAACGAGGAGGAAACCGGCTTATTGCGAGCCGCGGGATGTGCAGCCCATATAAACAAAGCCGGAATATCCGGCTTTGTTTGTTTTATGCCATTTGTTGCAAGTGCTTAAATGACGCCTTGCGCCAGCATTGCGTCGGCAACTTTAACGAAGCCGGCCACATTGGCGCCATTGACGTAGCTCACGGTGCCGTCAGCGCGACGACCGTGACGCAGGCAGGCGTCGTGGATGTTGCACATGATCGCATGCAGGCGTGCATCGACTTCATCGCGCGACCAGGAGAGACGCATCGCGTTCTGGCCCATTTCCAGGCCCGAAGTTGCCACGCCGCCGGCGTTGCTGGCCTTGCCAGGTGCATACAGAACGCCGCTGCTTTCAAAAATGCGTACGGCTTCTATCGTGGTTGGCATGTTCGCGCCTTCAGCCACGCAGATCACGCCGTTCTTGACCAGTGTATTGGCCGCATCGACGTCCAGTTCATTTTGTGTTGCGCAAGGCAGCGCGACATCAACCGGAACGTGCCACGGACTCATGCCGGCGTGGAACTCCGTTCCTGTGCGTTGCGCGTAATCGCTGACGCGGCCGTACAGATGGTTTTTCACTTCCATCAGGATCGCCAGTTTTTCCGGTGTGAAACCGTCATTGTCGACGATGGTGCCGCTGGAGTCGGATACTGTGACCACTTTCGCGCCCAGTGACATCGCTTTTTCAACTGCAAATTGTGCAACGTTGCCGGAACCGGAAACGCTGACGCGCATGCCGTCGAAGCTGAGGCCTTTTTGCTTGAGCATTTGCTCGGCAAAATAGACGGTGCCGTAACCGGTTGCTTCCGGACGCATCAGCGAACCGCCGAAGCTCAAGCCCTTGCCGGTAAATACGCAGTCGGCACGATTGCTGAGTTTTTTCATCATGCCGGCCATGAAGCCGACTTCACGTCCGCCCACGCCGATGTCGCCAGCCGGTACGTCGGTGTCGGAACCGATATGACGGAACAATTCGCTGGTGAATGCCTGGCAGAAGCGCATGACTTCACCCGGGCTCTTGCCTTTTGGATCGAAGTCGGCACCACCTTTGCCGCCGCCCATAGGCAGTGTAGTCAGCGCGTTCTTGAAGGTCTGCTCGAAGGCGAGGAATTTCAGAATCGACAGATTGACTGATGGATGGAAGCGGATGCCGCCTTTGTAAGGGCCGATAGCCGAATTTTGCTGAATGCGATAACCACGATTGACTTGCACGTCGCCATGATCGTTAACCCAGGAAACACGGAACATGATGGTGCGTTCCGGTTCAACCAGGCGATCCAGCAAGCCGTGTTCGGCGTAATGAGGATTCTGTTCAATGAAAGGCCACAGACTTTCCATCACTTCCGTGACCGCTTGCAAAAACTCGGGTTGGCCGGGATTGCGGTCAGCTACATGAGTCAGAAAATGATGGAGAGTAGGGTATTTCATGATTTGCCTTAAATCAGTGCGAAAAAAAGAGAGGACGGCATTGTTGCATCAAATTCGACTTTTTTCCATTTTTTGCGCACCTTTTTGCGGCAATTCGAGTGTTTTTCTCGTTAAAAAAGTGGGAGATAATCCAAAATGGTGCAATTCAGGCATGTTGCAGCGCAAGAAAAACAGGATGGCGAGTGCCGGACAAAAATGACATGAATCATGCGCGGCACGACCATTGTTTACTGCGTATGCCAGGATCGCTTGTTAGCGGAAGACCAGTACAGGAATGGTCGAATGCGCCAATACCTTTTGCGTTTCGCTGCCGACAAACAGTTTGTTCAAGCCCTTGCGTCCATGCGATGCCATGAAAATGACATCGCATGCGGATGATTCTGCCGTCCGCACGATTTCTTCATACGGACTGAAAGACAGCGCAACTGCGGTCTTGCATGTTACGCCTTGGGCGCGGGCAAGCGCCGCCGCCTTGTCAACATTATGCTGTGCGATTTCCTGGGCTTTCTCGTCGTAGGCAACCGAGTCCATCGGAAATACGCCTGCTCCCTCAACCAGTGCCGAGTACACATAAGGCTCTGCAACGCAGAGCGTGACGAGTTCGCCGCCCATGGCCTTGGCAAATTCTATGGCGGCATTGATGGCTTTGTCGGATAGAGGGGAGCCGTCTGTTGGTACGAGGATTTTTTTGAACATGGTTTTCTCCGGTGGTTGGAAAACGCTACTGCCCATCAACGATATATTCACAGGCATCTGATTGCTCTGATCCAGATCAAAAAAACAGCGAAGTTGGCTACGCCAGCTCTGTCTTTGATATTTGATGTGGACAAGAAATGCGGGTGAGGCGTGTGAACCATCTTAAATGAAAACAAGGTGCCTGCACCATGTTGTCCAAAGTTAAGGAAAGTAAAAAGCCGGGCCAGATGTGTGGTGTGTGGGCGATGCGTGCAATGCAGATGCCACAGATGCAAACTGTGCGGAACAACAAAAAACCCGCGCTCTCGTGAGAGGAACGCGGGTTTATGCATTTCTTGTTCTTGGTGGTGATAGGTGGATTTGAACCACCGACCCCAGCATTATGAGTGCTGTGCTCTAACCAACTGAGCTATATCACCAAACAGCCGAAAATTATGACGTTTTCGATGAGCTAAGTCAATATCAAATTGCTGATCCGGAGCAGATATTGCATGCGCCTACTGATTTTTGGTGTGAAAGATGGTGGATGAAACATTGTGCAAGTTGCAATCAACTTGTCTTTTTGCCGATCACTGACGCTATTGTTGGACTTTGCCTGCACTGACTATCTTGCGCAAAATACTGTCGGCAACGTCGGGCGCGAGGCAATCGATTACCTGCCGTTCCGGCATGCTGCGCAACCAGGTCAATTGCCGCTTTGCCAGTTGGCGTGTGGCGGCGATGCCTTTTTCGCGCAATTCTGCCAAGCCGTATGCGCCATCCAGATATTCCCAGCTCTGGCGATAACCGACGCAGCGCATGGATGGCAGGCCGGGGTGCAGGTCGCCGCGTGCGCGCAGGGTTCGTACTTCATCGAGCAAGCCGCCGTCTTTTAACATCGCATCGAAGCGAGTGGCAATGCGCGCGTGCAAGACGCTGCGCTCGGATGGCTCCAGCGCAATCGGCAGTACGTTAAATGGCAATTCGCTTTTGGGTGCCTGCGCCAGCAATGCGGACATCGGCTGCCCGGTCAGGGCGATGATTTCCAGTGCGCGTTGTATCCGTTGCGCATCGTTTGGTTTCAGGCGTGCAGCGGTGATAGCGTCCAGCTTTGCCAGCTTCGCATGCATGGCAGGCGAACCTATCAGCGCGGCCTCGGCATCCAGTTCTGCGCGTAGTGCCGCATCGGCTTGCGGTAGCGCATCGAGACCGTCTTTCAAGCTCTTGAAGTACAGCATGGTGCCGCCGACCAGCAGCGGCAGTTTGCCGCGTGCGCTGATTTCTGCAACCAGGCGTAGCGCATCCTGGCGGAATTGCATCACCGAATACGCATCGAGCGGATCGAGGATGTCGATCAGATGGTGCGGCACGCTGGCGCGCTCTTCATCGGTCGGCTTTGCGGTGCCTATATTCATCTCGCGATACACGAGGGCGGAATCGACTGAAATGATTTCCGACGGAATCTGTGCGGCGATGGCGAGCGCTGCGGCGGTTTTGCCGGAGGCGGTCGGTCCCATGATGGAAACGGCCAGCGGTTTTGCGGATGGATTGCTCATGTGCGTGCTGCCGACTGGAAGTGCATGTGCATATAGAGATAGCGTCGCACGTCAGCGTCCGCGCTCGAACAGTTTGTCCAGATCGGACAGGCCAAGTTGCACCCAGGTTGGACGACCATGATTGCACTGGTCGGCGCGTTCGGTGGCTTCCATCTGGCGCAGCAGCGCATTCATCTCCGGTACAGTCAGCATACGGTTGGCGCGTACTGCGGTATGACAGGCCAGCGTGCCGAGCAACTCATTGCGGCGTTCAAGCAGCACACGCGAGCCGCCGAATTCGCGCACGTCGCGCAATACATCGCGCGCCAGCGTTTGTGCATCGGCATTTTTCAGCAGTGCAGGAACGGCGCGTACTGCAAGGGTGGTTGGCGATAGCGCGGCGATATCGAAACCCAGGGTATGCAGGATGTCCTGGTTATCTTCCGCAGTGCCGACTTCCATGCCATCGGCGTAGAAGGTGATCGGGATCAGCAGCGGTTGTACCTGCACTTCATTTTCGTCGAGCGCATGTTTCAGTTGTTCATACAGAATGCGTTCGTGCGCGGCATGCATATCGACCAGCGCCAGGCCCTTGGTGTTTTGCGCGAGGATGAAAATGCCGTGCAACTGCGCCAATGCAAAGCCGAGCGGGAATTCATCGTCCGGCAGCGTGTGCGCACCATTGCCGCTTGCGGCATGCAGTGATGGCACAGTACTGTTGCTGTCGTTGGATGCCGGGCCGTTGGCGAACAGGGCGCCGTAATTTGCTGCGCTTTGCGCCACCCCATATCCTGAGTTGAACTGCGGCGCAAACGAACTTTGCTGTTGTTCGCGCAACCACGGCATTGCACCGGACGGCGCCGGTGTCGGTGCAGGTGCGGCACCAAAGGCAGTCGCCGAAGTTTGCGCCAGCGCACGGCTGACAGCGTGGAACACGAATTGATGTACGGCGCGGCTATCGCGGAAGCGGACTTCTATTTTCGACGGATGTACATTCACATCGACCAGTGCAGGGTCGAGTTCCAGGCTGATCACATACGATGGATAACGGTCGCCGTGCAATACATCCTGATACGCGGAACGTACTGCATGCGTGAGCAATTTGTCGCGCACGAAACGGCCATTGACGTAAAAATATTGCGCATCTGCGCGCGCCTTGGATGCAGTCGGCAAGCCGATAAAACCGTGCAGGCGCAAGGGGCCGGCGGCCTCTTCCAAGGATAGGCGCGCAGCAGAAAATTCATTGCCGAGGATATGCGCGCTGCGCTTGGCGATATCGTTGACCGTCCAGTGATCGATGGTCTTGCCGTTATGCGTGAGCGAAAATGCGACATCGGGACGCGACAGGGCAATGCGGCGCACAACTTCTGCGCAATGGCCGAATTCGGTCTGCTCGGTTTTCAAAAACTTGCGGCGCGCCGGCGTGTTGAAATACAGATCCTGCACATCGACCGTGGTGCCGGCTGCGCCGGAAGAGGGCGCGACGGTACTTTTCTGATCAAGGCCTTGTACGCCACTGATTTCCCATGCATGTGCAGCGTCGGCAGTGCGCGAGGTCAAGGTGAGTTGCGCTACCGATGCAATCGATGCCAGCGCTTCACCGCGAAAACCCAGCGTGGCGACATTTTCCAATTCAGTCAGCGAATTGATTTTCGAGGTTGCATGACGAGCAAGTGCCAGCGGTAATTGTTCTGGTGCGATGCCTCGACCGTTATCGGTGATGGCGATCCGTTTGACGCCGCCCTGTTCCAGCCGCACGCTGATGTGCGTGGCGCCGGCATCCAGCGCGTTTTCCAGTAATTCCTTGACGACGGCAGAGGGACGTTCGACGACCTCGCCGGCGGCGATTTGCGAAATGAGCTGGTCGGAGAGTGCTTGTATCGGTCGGGCCGATTGGGGAGATGCGTGCATCTGTCGATTATAACGTTGCCAGCGTGCGATCGACAGTGAACCGGCGATCGATCTGACAGTCTTTCTGCATGGGCAGCGCGCATGCAGCGTGGTGTATCATGCTGCCGCTAACAAGGAAAATTATGGATTTCATGCAGTTTTTCGACATGATTTTGCATGTCGACAAGTATCTCGGAACATTTATCGCGCAATATGGCGCACTGATTTATCTGGTGTTGTTTGCGATTATTTTTTGTGAAACCGGTTTGGTCGTCTTTCCATTTTTGCCAGGTGACACCCTGCTTTTCATCGCCGGTGCATTTTGCGCCTCCGGCAGCATGAATCTCTGGTTGCTGCTGAGTTTGCTGATTGCTGCTGCGATTCTGGGTAATACGGTGAATTACTGGATAGGACAGCGAATAGGCGAAAAAGTATTCACACACGATTATCGCTGGCTGGATAGGGCGGCGCTGCAAAAGACGCATGCCTTCTATGAAAATCACGGTGGAAAAACGCTGATCCTGGCGCGTTTCCTGCCCATCGTGCGCACCTTTGCTCCCTTCGTTGCCGGCGTATCGAAAATGACTTTTGTGCGCTTCCAGTTTTTCAACGTTACCGGTGCGGTTTTGTGGGTGGCGCTGTTAGTCGTCGGCGGTTACCTGTTCGGCAATATCCCGATTATTCGCGATCACCTGAATACCATTGTGCTGGTAGGTGTGGGTGCGGCTGCGATTCCGGTTGCGCTAGGCGCATTGTGGAAGCTGGCGCAACGATTCAGGCAGTAAAAAACTTCGCGTCATTTTTCGCCGCCCCCGCCGGAATTACATCATCCGGCCTTTTGCCAGCGGCGGATTTTTTGCAAAATACTTCCGTATGCCTTGCGAAACAGCATCCGCCATCCGGTCCTGATAGGCGTCATCGTTTAATCGGGCTTCTTCTGCCGGATTGGAAATGAACGCCGTTTCGATCAGGATGCTCGGAATATCGGGCGCCTTCAATACGGCAAAACCCGCCTGTTCCACTGCACCCTTGTGCAGGCGATTGATGCCGCCGATTTCGTTCAATACGGCCTTGCCCAGCTTCAGGCTGTCGTTGATTTGCGCGGTGGTCGAGAGATCGAGCAGCACGCTGGCCAGCTGCTTGTCGTGATTCTTGATATTCGCGCCGCCTATCAGATCGGCGGCATTTTCCTTGTTGGCGAGCCAGCGTGCAGCGGTCGAGCTGGCGCCTTTTTCCGATAATGCAAATACCGATGAGCCGTTAGCCGTCGGCTGTACAAATGCGTCGGCGTGTATCGAGACGAACAGATCGGCCTGCACCTTGCGCGCCTTTTGTACGCGTACATGCAGGGGTACAAAATAATCGCCGTCGCGGGTCAGCATGACGCGCATATTCGGGTGCTGTTCGAGTTTGGCCTTGAGTCGCTTGGCGATCGCCAGCACGATGTTTTTTTCGTAGCTGCCGCCGCGTCCCACTGCGCCCGGATCTTCGCCGCCGTGGCCGGGGTCCAGTGCAATCGTCAGCATGCGGTTCACTTGCGGTGCGCGATCCGTCTTGGGTTCGGCATACGGTGGTTTGATTTCAGCTACCGGCGGCGGCATTGCATCCGCCGGTGCGTCAATCGACCACTGCCCTTTTTCTATCAGCGCCGCGATCGGGTCAGGCGGATTGACCGGATACAGATCGAATACCAGCCGGTGCTGATATTCGCCTACCGGCGCCAGCGTAAATACCTGTGGATTGACTTCTTCCTTCAGATCGAACACCAGCCGCACTACATTCGGCCGATTCTGGCCGACACGTACCTGCTTGATGTAGGGATCGTTGGACTGGATCTTGGCGACCAGGCTTTTCAAGGTCGGGCTCAGTTCCAGGCCTTCGACATCGACGACCAGGCGCTCGGGATTCTTGATGATGAAATGGCTGGTCTTCAGGTTTGCATCGTTTTCCAGTGTGACGCGCGTGTACTCGTCAGCCGGCCAGACACGCACGGCGAGAATTTGCGCTGCCAGCGACAGCGGGGAAAATAGCGAAATCAGTAGCGTGCCACCCGCTTTGAGAACGGTGCGGCGCACTTTGGCCTTCACAGATTTGGAGCGAATTTCAGTCGGTTCAGACATTCAACACCTTGTTCGGACAACGGCTGCAATTCTACATCACGTCCTTCGCCTGCAACGGCTAGAGAAATACTCAGGTCAGGCGGAGGCAACACTGCTTCTGCTTTTTCCGGCCATTCGACGACGCAAATTGTTTGATGGTTAAAGTATTCGCGGAAGCCGGCATCGAGAAATTCCTCGGCGCTTGCCATCCGGTATAAATCGAAATGGATCACATTGACGGTTTGCCCGGCCAGCGTGATCGCATACGGTTCAGCCAATGTGTAGGTCGGACTTTTTACATGGCCTTCATGGCCGAGCGCATGCAGCATGGCACGGGTCAACGCGGTTTTGCCGGCGCCCAGATCGCCATGCAGATAAATCGTCAGGCCCGGCTGCAGTGCGCGTGCGAGTGCGGCGCCGAGTGCAATGGTGCCGGCTTCTTCATGCAGGTGAAGGGTCAGAGCTTGCATAGGTTACGAATACTTATTTAAATTCAGTAGGCTACCGACTGTACGATGACATTGCCACGGCAGAGTTCATTTTCTTTGACGACGTAGCAGCGCGGCATATCTGGCTTATTGCAGCAGCGCCAGCCACAGCGGCAGGGTCGCCATTGAAATCAGTGTGCCGGCCGAGATCAAAAACGCGACAAAGGGGCCGTTGCCGCCCATGCGCACCGCCAGCACATAACAGCTTGATGCGGTTGGCAGCGCAGCAAACATTACGGCTATCTGCAAATGCAGCGGCGACAAGCCGACCCATATTCCCAATGCATAGGTAATCGCCGGTACGGCAAATAATTTGACGGCCAGAAAATAAGTGGCGATACCTTTCGATGCGTGCAAGCCGGTCAGGCGCAATCCTGCGCCAACCATGATCAGACCGAGTGCGATCGATGCATTGCCCAGGCGCGACAGGAAAGCGCTGGCCAGATCCGGCAACTGAAAGCCGAGCAGGTTGAATATGACGCCGCTCATGGTTGCCATCAGCAGCGGATTTTTCAATAGCTCAAACAGCAGACGCCCCTTGTTTTTTACCAGTGCGTGCACCGCTGCCATGTTGCAGATGGGGACCGCAAAACCGATCACCAATCCCATCAGGGAAGTACCCTGATCTCCGCCCAGCCGGCTGGCAATTGCCAGCGCGATATATGAATTGAAGCGGAAGGCAGTTTGCACGCCCGATTCAAAAATCATCGGCCCTGTCTTGAATAGCGGCTTGGCCAGCCAGCCGAGAGCGACTCCGGTCAGGCAAGCGGAAATGGCAATCTGCAGAAACTGCCCGGTCGCGGCGAAATTGATAGGCGAACGGGCGGTAGAGTAAAACAGTAGTGCGGGAAACAGGACGTAATAAATCAGCTTTTCCATTCCGGCCCAGAAGTCTTTGCCCCATTGCGTGACGCGAAACAGAATCGCGCCGAACAGAATCAGCATGAAATCAGGAAGCAGGATGTTGACGATATGCATGATGTTCAGCGATGGGCTGCGGTACAAGACCGGAGCAGGAAACAGATAGCGTATGGAACCAGGGTGCGGACAGGAATGCGATGCGGCAGTGCCGCATGCACGGATTTTACTTCAACAGGCGCGCCAGTTCGACTGCCGTCTTGACGTTCATCTTGTCGAAAATATGTGCGCGATGTACTTCCACTGTGCGCATGCTGATGCCCAGCTTGTCGGCGATCACCTTGTTCATTTTGCCTTCGAGGATCAGATCCAGCACTTCGCGTTCGCGTAGCGACAATGCCGCCAGACGCGTGTGTATCGCAGCGCTGGCAGATGCCTGTTCCGACGCCGACAGCGCTTCCTGCACGCGATCCATCAACTTGTTGTCGTTGAACGGTTTCTCAAAAAAATCGAAGGCGCCGCGCTTCAGGGTATCCACCGCCATAGGCACGTCGCCATGGCCGGTAAGGAAAATGACCGGGAATAGTTGCGTCATGCTGCGCGAAGAAAGCAGATCGAACAGCGCAATGCCGCTGACGTCGGGCATGCGCACGTCCAGCAATACGCATTGTCCCTGCGGAGTGGCGCGCGAGATGTTGTCCAGCGTGGCCAGAAATGCCTTGCCGCTGTCATAAGCGACGGCCGGAATGCCGCGCGATTTCGCCAGCCACATCAGCGAGTCGCGGATTACTTCTTCATCGTCAATAATGTGCAGCATGGAATGTCCTGTCAGCCTGCAAGGGCGCGTAATCAATAAAGCGCAATAAGCCCGTATTCAATGGGCCATCATGCATCGCGCCGGATTCGATTGTTCAGCGCAATGCAATATACATATCAAAACGTCATGGTTGTCATGCGCGATCTGCACGCATTGTCGTGGCGATCAAATTATTTTGCAACGCCGGCAGCGAAAAACGGAAAATCGTACCGCCGTCGGGATTATCCACATGCGTGAGCGTACCACCGTGGAATTCAATCGCCGTGCGACAGATGCTCAAGCCCATCCCCATGCCGTCCGCCTTGGTGGAAAAGAACGGTGAGTACAGCCGCTCGGCTACATCCTGTGGAATACCGTGACCCTGATCGCTGATGGATACGACTACATTACGCGGCGCGGCCGGATCGATGGCGGCGGCGATGCGCAATACCCGTTTTTCCGGCGCTACGCTCTGCATGGATTCGATACCGTTGCGCGTCAGATTCAGTAATACCTGTTCCAGCAGCACCTGATCGGCCAATACGGCCGGCAAGGTGGCGGGAATGTCGACCTTGATGGAGACAAAATATTGCTGCGCCTGCAGTTCGACCAGCGGCATCACGCTGCCTATCAGTTCGGAAATGCTGATGGCAGTGCGCATCGGTTCGCGTTTTTTGACGAAGGTGTGCACGCTGCGGATGATCTGGCCGGCACGTTGTGCCTGCGCATTGGCTTTTTCCAGTGCGTGCGTCAGCATCTCGATATTGATTTTCGCCTCTTGCGGCTGCTCGCTTGTCAGCAAATTCAAGGCGCCGGTGGTGTAGCTGGAAATCGCCGCCAGCGGCTGGTTCAATTCGTGTGCCAGCGTCGAGGCGATTTCACCCATCGTCGCCAGACGTGCGCTGGCTTGCAGTTTTTCCTGTTGCTGGCGGTTCAGGTCTTCCACGCGCTTGCGGTCGGAAATATCGAGGATGGAACCCATCCAGCCGGTTTGCTTGCCGGTATCGTCGACCAGCGGCGATTCAAAAATCAGCACCGGGATACGGCGACCGTCGGCATGCTGGAAAACGGTTTCAAATCCCTGCGGCGTGACAGTGCCGGCGACGACTTGCGAAAAGCGTCGCTGATATTCGCCCATTGCTTCCGGCGCCCAGTAGGGCATGGGCGGCAGGTGACCGACGATCTCTTCTGCAGCGATTCCCACCATCTGCGAAAAAGCCGGATTGACGTAACTCACGCGGCCGTCCAGGTCGCGTGCGCGCAAACCGGTGATCAGCGAATTTTCCATTGCCGTACGAAACGCGATCTGCTCGCGCAGGGCGGTTTCCGCTGCGAGCCGGCGATTGATGTCGCGCCACAATGCGGTCAAGGCCCATGTGAGTCCGAGCGCCAGCAGGATGACAGTATCGACCAGCAGACTGGGCAACAGCTTGGGCGCACTCTTCGTGCTGTTGGTACTCAGCTGCAAGGACACGCCCGCCAGATTGAGTGCCCGCCTGTGCGTGTACACACCGCGGCCGGCGCCGCCTGAAGCACGCTTGTGAATGATCGTGTCGTTGATGTCGGTCAGCGCAATTTCATTATCCTGTGCGAACCACCACGGCACCATGTCGTCCAGAATGCTGGAGGCCAGATAGCTGGCGACGATGCTGCCGGTGTATTTGTTGTCGATAAACAGCGGCACGTGATAGTCGAACATGACAGGTCCGCTGATATCCGGCGCCGGCTGGCTATACATGGGGGTTTGCGTTGCGCGCGCACGTTCATCCGCTCTTTTCGATGGTGCCGACAGCTCGTTTTTTGTGATCAGGGTTTCATCGGTTGATGTGATCAGCTTGCCGTTTGCATCGAGCTGGATGATGCGATGGATTTCATGATTGTTGCGTATCAGATTGGCCATGCGCTCTTGCAGGCGGGTGCCGCTGAGATAGCCGGTAATGACTTCTGACGCCATCAGGTTCAGGCTTTCTTCATTGCGCTGGAGCTGGAAGCGGATGGTCTGCTCGACCCACAGGGAATCGGCAATCAATTGTTCCTGACGTTCGCTGGCTTCCTGCTGCTTTTCGTGCAGCGGCAACCAGATCAGGGTGGTCAGGAACAAGCCTGCCAGCATCAGCGGAATGAGCCAGCGCCATGCCTGTTTGCGGCTGGGGAAGCCGAAGCTGGCGGCGCGGGATGGGTTTGATATCATAAATAGCTAATAAAAAATCCGTCTGTCAAAATACTGGAGGCGGATTTTCGTGAATCGTTAATGTAATGATGTGGCATGCTAACAAGGCTGCGGTTTCACCAGACAGCCTGCTTGTTCCTGCCTTGTGGTGCGGTTATCCACACTTGCGGGAAATTGAATGACTGCGCATAGTAACGCCAAAATTAAAATCGTAATTTCTCGACTGCGCAATGAAAATAGCAATAAAAGTACATTTGTTTTTGCTCGCCCTGGCATTGTCGACGGCAGGCACAATTGTATCTGCGCAAACGACAACTGTAATCAAATTCAGCCATGTTGCCGGCAGCGATACCCCCAAGGGACGTGCCGCATTGCGTTTCAAGGAATTGCTGGAGGAAAGCAGCCGGAATCGCATCCGTGTCGATGTCTATCCAAATAATCAACTGTACAAAGAGTCGGATGAGTTGGAAGCGCTGCAGTTGGGTGCAGTGCAGATGGTTGCGCCTTCGCTGGCCAAGCTGGCTCAATTCGGTGTGCAGGATTTTGAAGTATTCGATTTGCCGTATCTGTTTGCCAACAAGGATGCCGTTGCACGGGTGACCGAGGGAACCTTAGGCAAGGCACTGCTGAAAAGGCTGGATTCCAAAGGCATGGTCGGACTGGCATATTGGGATAATGGCTTCAAGATCATCTCGGCCAACAAGCCGCTGAAGATGCCCGCCGATTTTGTCGGCATGAAGTTGCGGGTACATTCTTCGCCGGTGCTGGAAATACAGATGAGAGCCCTGGGTGCGATTCCGCAGATCATGGATGCGAACGAAGTGTATTTTGCATTGCGCAGTGGCGTCATTGATGGCCTGGAAAGCACGCCGCTCAGCTTTTACGCTCGAAAACTCTATGACGTGCAAAGCCATATAACGGTATCGAATCATGGTTATCTGGGCAGCGCGGTCATCGTCAACAAGAAATTCTGGGATGGTTTGCCCTTCGATCAGCGCAAGCTGATTGATGATGCAATGCATGCAGCAACTTCTTACGGTAACACTCTGGCCGTACAGGAAAATGAAGCTGCGCTCGAATTGATCAGAAAAACCAGAAAAACGACAATTCACGTGTTGAGCGACAAGGAAAATGCCGCCTGGCATCAGGCCTTGTTGCCTGTACGCAAAGACCTTGAAGAGAGAATTGGCAAGGCGGTCGTGATGACGGTTGCCAAGGAAGCCGATGGGCGACGTGTAGTCGGGCGTTGATGCATCCGGCTTGCATATATCGGATTCTTTGTGTCTGACCGTAGCCGATAATTTTTCCTTCTTGTCCTGTTTTTGCAATTTGCTCCCACCATCAATTAATCTTCCTTGCGGCGATTGGATAAAATCGTTTAGTCTTGTGCGCGCAAGGCTGGTGAAAGGTTTGCTCATTAAGATGCGCCTTCCAGCCTGCGGAAATAGCCAGTAGTCAATAAGGGGATGCGGCAAACAGGACATATTTCGTCAAATGGGCCGGTATCTCTTTTTTTGTGGTTTTGATAGGATGTGCGGGCAATAGGATTGCAAGTACGTGCACATCGATTGTAGTTTTTACAATAATTATTAAATCAGGAGACGAATTACATGAGCAATAAATTTCTGAAAACAGTTATCGGGCTTGCCTTGTGCGCCAGCTCATTCGCCTACGCTGATGCACCTTACCCAAACAAAACCATCACGATGGTAGTACCGTTTGCGGCCGGTGGACCGACTGATACGGTAGCGCGCCTGGTTGCACAATCCATGACAGGGACGCTGAAACAAACCGTTATTGTTGAAAACGTTGGCGGTGCGGGCGGCACGATAGGCGCAGCGCGCGTTGCAAAATCGGCACCGGACGGCTATACCGTATTTTTGCATCACATCGGCCAATCGACTGCACCTACGCTGTACCGCAAGCTGAGCTATAACGCGGTTGACGATTTTGAGCCTATTGGCTTGATCACTGACGTTCCGATGACTTTCATCGCACGCGGCGATTTTCCTGCCAAGGATTTCAAGGAATTCGTGGCGTATGTAAAAGCCAACAAGAATAAGGTGACTTATGCCAATGCAGGTGTTGGCTCAGCCTCCCATTTGTGCGGCATGTTGTTCATGACGGCGATTGATACGGAATTGACTACCGTGCCTTACAAAGGCACCGGCCCTGCGATGAATGATTTGCTCGGCGGTCAGGTCGATTTCATGTGCGATCAAACCACCAATACAACCAGCCAGATCAAGGGCGGTAAAGTCAAGGCTTATGCCGTGACAACCAAAACACGCGTTCCTTCGCTGCCAAACATTCCTACTGCAGCAGAAGCAGGTTTGCCTGGTTTCGAAGTGGCAGTCTGGCATGGCCTGTATGCGCCAAAAGGTACACCTAAGCCAGTGATCGAAAAGCTGGAAGGTGCATTGCAAATTGCACTGAAGGATGCAACAGTCAAACAGCGTTTTTCCGATCTGGGCACCGAACCGGTGAGCAATGATCGTGCGACGCCTGAAGCTCTGCGCGCATTCCTGAAAGCGGAAATTGCGAAGTGGGCGCCTATCATCAAGAAGGCTGGCGTTTACGCGGATTAATCACCGCTCGTAACGTTGTGAAATGATGGATGTAATCAATGACGAGGTGCGCAGGCATCTCGTCATTTTGAATATGGGCCGACAATTTAGTGGCAGTTTGAGTTTGACGTAACAGTCTGTATTTACCCGACATCTGAAAATCAGTGTGTCGAGTCATCAAGTTTCAATAGAAGGGGAACACCTTGCCATCATTTATTCGACATCCCAAGGATTTCTGGACCGGGATTATTTTTCTGTGCATCGGTCTGGCCGCGATTATTATCGGTCGCGATTACACGATGGGTACTGCCGGCAAAATGGGTCCGGCCTATTTTCCGACTATCCTGGGCGGTTTACTCGCATTGATCGGTTTGGTGGCTGCGGTGCGTTCTTTTTTCATTGAGGGTGAGCCGATTGGTAAATTCGCTGTCAAGGAGCTGATCCTGATTCTGACTGGCGTTTTGCTGTTTGGTTTTACGATACGTGGCGGCGGCCTGGTGCTGGCAGTTTTCTGCATCATTCTGTTCAGCGCGTTCGCCAGCACCAAATTCAAATGGACGCATGGGGTCGCACTGGCGGCCGGGATGACGTTATTTGCAGTGGTGGTTTTCGTCAAATTGCTCGGCTTGCCGATTGCGATTTTTGGCCCATGGTTCGGCGGTTGAGAAGGTACTGATAATGGAATTATTCGCTAATTTGGGACTGGGATTCGAGACTGCCTTGACCCTGCAGAATTTGATGTACTGCTTGATCGGGGTTTTTCTGGGTACCGCCGTGGGCGTCCTGCCTGGCCTTGGCCCGGTTGCCACGATTGCCATGCTGTTGCCGGCAACGTTCGCGTTGCCGCCGATTGCGGCGTTGATCATGCTGGCCGGTATTTATTACGGTGCGCAATACGGCGGCTCTACTACTGCGATTCTGGTGAATCTGCCGGGAGAGTCATCCTCGGTGGTGACGGCAATTGACGGCTACCAGATGGCGCGACAGGGCAATGCCGGTAAAGCGCTGGCAACGGCTGCGATCGGTTCGTTCTTTGCCGGTACCGTGGCGACCATTTTGCTTGCGCTGTTTGCACCGCCGCTGGCCGAGCTGGCCTTGAAATTCGGTCCGGCCGAATATTTCTCCCTGATGGTGCTGGGCCTGGTGGCGTCGGTGGTGCTGGCCAGCGGTTCGCTGCTCAATGCAATCGGTATGGTGATTCTCGGCTTGCTGCTGGGTCTGGTTGGTTCGGACGTGAACTCCGGCGCAGCTCGCTACACGTTTGATCTACCTGAGCTGGCAGATGGCATCAATTTTGTGATCGTCGCCATGGGTATGTTCGGTATCGGTGAAATCGTTCGCAACCTGGAGCATGAAGAATCGCGTACGCTGGTCATGAAAAAGGTTTCCGGTCTGATGCTGACCAAGGACGACATGAAACGCATCATCGCGCCTATCCTGCGCGGGACTGTGCTCGGCTCTGCACTGGGCATTCTGCCCGGCGGCGGCGCCATGCTGGCGTCGTTTTCAGCGTACTCGATAGAAAAGAAGGTCTCGAAGAATTCGGCGCAGTTTGGCAAGGGTGCCATCGAAGGCGTGGCGGCACCGGAGGCTGCCAATAATGCCGGTGCGCAAACCTCGTTTATCCCGATGCTGACTTTGGGCATTCCATCGAACCCGGTGATGGCGCTGATGATAGGTGCGATGATCATTCAGGGTATTCAGCCTGGTCCTGCAGTGATGACTGAGCAGCCGACGCTGTTCTGGGGACTGATTGCCTCGATGTGGATAGGTAACTTCTTCCTGATTGTGTTGAATTTGCCGATGATCGGTTTGTGGGTGCGCATGATTACTGTGCCTTACCATCACCTGTTCCCGGCCATTTTGATGTTCTGCGCAATTGGTGTCTTCAGTTTGAACAACAGTGATTTCGATGTTTATCTGATGGCCCTATTCGGATTGTTCGGTTATATTTGCGCCAAGCTCGATGCTGAGCCGGCTCCGATGTTGCTGGGTTTTATCATCGGCCCGATGATGGAAGAATATCTGCGCCGCGCCTTGCTGTTGTCGCGTAGCGATCCGATGGTGTTCTTGAACCGTCCGATCAGCGCCACGATGTTGGCTCTTGCCGCGCTGGCATTGATTGCCGTACTCTTGCCGGCATTGCGCAAAAAACGTGAGGAAGCATTCAAAGAAGAATAAAGGCCTGGTACGCTGCTTTCTGTCAGGGTTGGCGGCAATACCACCAGTGGGCCGAGGAGACTTGTGTTTCACAGAAGCTGTTGATGGTTGCATAATCAAACGGCCGGAAATGCGAAAGTAAAATTCAAGGCGTGTCGCAAGACACGCCTTTTTTATTAGGTACCTCATGTGAGGTATTACTGCGCAGTATGTGCATGATTAAAAGTGTGTCTTTTGCTATTTTTCTAGGTAACGATTCATTGCGGATAAGTGCTTGATTTCCCGTAAATTGATTTTTATAATGAGTCCGGCTTTGCTGCCCTGATCTGCGATAGTGCGCAGTGTTCAGCGCCATGGAATGGTTGTGGGGGAGCATACATACACACGGCATTGATGTCGGGTTAGCAGGGGAGACCTGTATCAATAAAAACTGCAATAGCACAGCTATATGCGGTTTGGGGTACAGCAGCAGTATTTGAGGGCGCATCGCGAGATGCGCCTTTTTTGTTTTATGCTCTGTATTTGTATAAATGTCTTTAGGCTGCATGCAATGAAACAGACTTCTTCCTCTTCCCTGTTTTCCGCCATCGTTGAAGCATCGTTCGGTGCGATTGGCATACGCACAGAAGACCGCCTTGTGCGCGAGCTGGTGTATCTGCCTGCAAGTTTTCACGGCAAGGATGCGATTGACCCGATTGCGGAAAAAGCAGCAGTGCAGGTTGAGCGCTATCTGAGCGATCCCGATTTTCAATTCAATTTGCCGCTGGCGCCGCTGGGTACGCCTTTTCAGCACAAGGTATGGGCAGCGATTAGCGAGATTCCGCGTGGCAAGGTGCTTACCTATGGCGATATTGCACGGCGCGTGCAATCTGCGCCGCGTGCGGTAGGGCAGGCGTGCGGCGCCAACTGGTTTCCGCTGGTGATTCCGTGTCATCGCGTTACTGCGGCAACAGGGCTGGGCGGTTTTTCGCATCATGATGATGAAACCGGATTCCATGTCGGTGTGAAACGCTGGTTGCTTGCGCACGAAAAAGTCGCAGGCTATTAATGGGCAGAGCGATCAACAAGGTGACGAAGGTTGCGACGAATACCGATGTCTTGCCCAGTCAGGCGCAGATCGACGAATTTTGCGATACCTTGTGGCTGGAAGACGGACTGGCAAAGAATTCGCTTGAAGCATATCGCCGCGATTTGCGCCTGTTTGCTGTCTGGCTGCAAGTCGAACGCGGCAAGACCTTGCTGGCTGCACATGCAGACGATGTGAATGCATACTTCTTTGCACGCCATGAAGTCACCAAGGCAACCTCATCCAATCGCCGGCTTGCCGTGCTCAAGCGCTTTTACCAATTGGCTCTGCGGCAAAACAGGATAAGCGACGATCCTTGTCTGAAAATGCGTTCAGCCAAACAGCCACCGCGCATACCGAAAACACTGTCGGAAGCGCAGGTGGAGGCATTGCTGGCCGCGCCGGATGTGTCGACGCCGCTGGGTTTGCGCGATCGCACGATGCTGGAATTGATGTATGCCAGCGGCTTGCGGGTCACGGAGCTGGTATTGCTGAAATCGATAGAAGTCGGGATGAATGAGGGCGTTTTGCGCATCACCGGCAAAGGCGGAAAGACGCGTCTGGTGCCGTTTGGCGAGGAAGCGCGAGCGTGGATAGAGCGTTATCTGAAAGAAGCGCGTCCGCTGATTCTGGATGGGCAGATCGATGATGCGCTGTTTGTCACGGCGCGTGGCGCGGCGATGACGCGGCAGATGTTCTGGACGCTGATCAAGAAACATGCGGCGGCGGCTGAAATCAATGCGCCGTTATCGCCGCATACGTTGCGCCACGCTTTCGCCACCCATTTGCTGAACCATGGTGCCGATTTGCGGGTGGTGCAAATGCTGCTCGGTCATTCCGATATCTCGACAACGCAAATTTATACGCACGTCGCGCGGGAACGCCTGAAGCGCCTGCATCAGATGCATCACCCACGAGGCTAAATTATTCTGTTTCTACGACTGAAACTATTTTTGTTGCGTAGAAGCATGAAAATACCTGGAATTGTCAGTTTTTACCTGATCTTGGATGATGTTTGCATGCTGTTGCAGAAAGCAAATTCCGTCTGTTTTCAGACGCGAAGAATGGCGGCATGCTAGCATTCGTTCCATTGATGGTGCGTGAGCGCGGCAAGGATACTGAGAGTCGCGAGCGTATCCATCTTCCATCTTAAACAGAACACCTACCCAAAGAGTGATCCCTTGGCCAAACCTAATTTTCAATACGAAAAGCGTCAAAAAGAACTGGAAAAGAAAAGAAAAAAAGAAGAGAAGTTGAAGCGCAAACTCGAAAAAGGAAATTCGCCTGACGATGGCGCCGAAGCGTCTGAAGTCGATGCGGATGAAGCGGATGCGAATGACGCCGATCCTGATCCTGCTGCAACTTAACGCTTTTTGATTTTCAGTTACTGCTCGACTCAGGCCAGCGGCTCATCCGGCACGTCGGAAGACGTTGCGCCGGTCAGGGATTTTCCATGCAAGAGTATGCGAGCCAGTACCAGACCATGATCTGAAGCGTGCGGCTGCTTGAATGTCATGTGGTCATTCAGGTACATTACTTCCGCTACTTCGCCTATCGCCGCGCGCGATGCCGGATTGAATTCTTCAGAAACCAGTATGTGATCGATCGTTTCATAGCTGCCATCGTGCACATGCGTGTAGCCGACGTCGCGCAAGGCATCACGGCGTGACTGGATGCGATAACCATCAAACAGCCTGTCGTCGATGCCGTTCAGCGGATATTTCCCCAGGCCCATCACCATTTGCGTCGGAATCGCGCTGGCGACATCGTTGAAGTCGCCCATGACAATAATCGGCAGGCGTTTTTCCTTGTTCACATTGGCCAGCAGCGTGCGCAAACCTAGCGCATCGGTGCCGCGCCGGATCAGTGAGCGCAACATGGCGATGCCGGTTTGATCCGGATGGTCGTCGTTGCTATCGTTGCGATAATCCGGCAGCTTGGATTTCAGATGGCAGACAAATACATGGATCAGCAAGTCGGGTGTAATTTCAATGGTTGCGTGCAGTACCGGTCGCGTGAAGCGGTTGACCGGATGATGCACGCCAGGCAAGGCGATGCTTAGATTGTTCGGCAATTCCGTGAAAATCGCTGCGCCGGAGACTACCGGCAGACGCGATATCAAGGCGACGCTGGGTGTCAGATGATCGGCCAGCGGGTCTGGATCGAAGCCGATCAGTTGTGCATCGCGATAATGTTGTGTTTTGGCCAGCACGTCTTTCAAGGCGGCTTGAGAAAAGATTTCCTGCAGCCCGATGACGTCGGCATCGAGCCGGTCCAGCTGCTGTGCGATCCAGTTGATTTTGGCGCCGTATTCTTCACTTGAATACGGAATCTGGTCGTCATAGTATTTCATGCCCGGCAAGGCAAGATTACAGACATTGAAGCTTGCAAAGCGAAGTTCTTGTTGCATAATGTGCTCCAATTTTTAAGATGAGCGTAACACGCATGGCAAAAAAAGAGCATATTTCCGAAACGCCTGCGACACAGTTTTTACGTCGCAAAGGCATTGCCTTTTCCGAACATCCTTACGATTATGAAGAGCATGGCGGCACCACGGTTTCCGCGCACAAGCTGGGTGTCGATGAACATCATGTCGTCAAGACTCTGGTCATGCAGGATGAGGCAGCCAAACCACTGATTGTGCTGATGCATGGCGATCGCAAGGTGTCGACCAAGAACCTGGCGCGGCAGATAGGCTGCAAATCGGTGGAGCCGTGCAAGCCGGAAGTGGCGAACCGGCATTCCGGATTCTTGATCGGCGGCACCTCGCCATTTGGTACACGCAAGACGATGCCGGTGTATGTCGAGCAGAGTATTCTCGATCTGGAAAAGATATATATCAACGGCGGGCGACGCGGTTATCTGATTGGCATTGCGCCGCAAGTGTTGACGCAGGCATTATCGGCAACGGCAGTGCAGTGTGCACTGGAAGAATAAAGAATCAATTGAGCGCGCCGTTTTGCAAGCAAGAATGTAAAACTGTAAAGCGTGCGGGTAAAAACATAATAAAAAATATAATCAAGGGTTGATATGAATACAGTTTTTTTTGCAATTGGTGCTTACCTGATCGGTTCGATTTCATTTGCCGTGGTTGTCAGCAAATGTTTTCGGCTGGCCGACCCGCGCAGCTACGGCTCGAAAAATCCGGGCGCAACCAACGTGCTGCGCAGCGGGAATAAAAAAGCGGCGATATTGACCTTGCTCGGCGATTGCGTGAAAGGTTTTGTCGCCGTCTGGCTGGTCAAATACTTCGGTCCGGATTACGGTGTGCAGGAAAGCGGCGTAGCGCTGGTAGCGATTGCAGTGTTCCTCGGTCATCTGTGGCCGGTATTTTTCCGTTTCGTCGGCGGAAAAGGTGTGGCGACTGCCTTGGGCATATTATTGGCTATAAATGGCTGGCTCGGCCTGGCCACCCTGGTTACCTGGCTGGTGATTGCGTATGCCTTCCGCTACTCCTCGTTTGCCGCGCTGATCGCCAGCATCTTTGCGCCTTTCTATTACGCCTTGCTGTTTGGCCCCGACGTGATTCTGCTGGCGGTAGTGGCGATGAGTGCTTTGCTGATTTACCGGCACGGCAAGAATATCGGGAATTTGTTGGCTGGCAAGGAAACCAGAATCGGCAGCAAGAAAAAATAAAGCGCTTTACCTGATCATTCAAACGCAGCTGACTTTGCGATTTGAGTGATCTCTGTCGCCATATCCGTGCGCGGCAAAGTCGATAGCTATATACATATCAGGTTTGCGGCGACCGAATGTCGTCGGGTTTGCAAATTCGATCAGCAGATTTACCGTCCATCCATGATCGCTGGATAAATCCAAATGTCATGCGGCTCACTATGAACCCAAACAAATTTTCAGCATCAGAAATTGGAACCATCTACGACGTGATGCGTGCGCGTCGCGATATGCGGCATTTTATTCCTGGGCAACTGGAAGATGGTCAGTTGGAACGTTTCATTCAGGCGGCGCATATGGGGCCCAGTGTCGGTCTGATGCAGCCATGGCGTTTCATCCGTATCAGCGATATGGGATTACGACTATCCATACAGGAACATGTTGAGCAGGAAAGGATTGCTACCGCTGATGCATTGGGTGAGCGCTCCAGCGAATTCATGCGACTTAAAGTGGAGGGAATTCTATCCTGCGCGGAAGTGCTGGTAGTTGGTTTGATCGATCAGCGCGAGAGGTTTGTATTTGGACGTCGTACCATGCCTGAGATGGATCTGGCTTCTGCATCATGCGCGATACAGAATATGTGGCTGGCTGCGCGTGCTGAAGGGATCGGTATGGGCTGGGTATCCTTGTTTGATCCGGCGAGATTGCGTGAAATATGTCAGATGCCTGGCGGCAGTCAACCGATTGCCATTCTGTGTCTGGGGCAGGTAAAAGAATTTTATCCTGCACCTATGCTGGAAATTGAGGCTTGGGATAAGCGAAAAGCGCTGGGCGAGATTTATTATGAAAACGTCTGGGCCGCTGAAAAACCTCTTTCGGAATAGATGCGGAGCCGCACAGCGTCAGTCACGCTTTAAATTTCGCGAATACTGTCCAGTGGCCAGCGCGGCTTGACGTTAAAGCTGTAATCTTTTTTCGCCGCATCAGGATTGATCTGCAGACGCATCGCTCCGGCGAATGCAATCATCGCACCGTTGTCGGTGCAAAATTCCAGTTCCGGATAAAACACCTTGAAGTGCTTTTTCGCTGCCGCTGCGTTCAGCGATTCGCGCAGTTGATTATTGGCACCTACGCCGCCGGCAATCACCAATCGTTTCAACCCGGTGTGTTTGAGCGCGGTGACGCATTTCGCTGTTAATACTTCTACGATGGCATCGACGAAGGCACGTGCGATGTTGGCCTTGTCTTGCTCACAGATATTGGTGGTCTGATTTTTGACGACAGTCAGTACTGCGGTTTTCAATCCGGAAAAACTGAAATCCAGATTCTTCGAGTGCAGCATGGGGCGCGGCAATTTGTAGGCTGTCGGATCGCCGAACTCGGCCATGCGTGAAATAGCAGGGCCGCCCGGGTAACCGAGGCCGAGCAGTTTCGCAGATTTATCGAATGCTTCGCCGGCGGCATCGTCCAGCGTTTCACCCAGCATCGTGTACTGTCCGACGCCATCGACGCGCATCAATTGCGTATGGCCGCCGGAGACCAGCAAGGCGATGAAGGGAAATTCCGGCGGTTCACTGGCCAGCAGGGGTGACAGTAAATGCCCTTCCAGATGGTGGATGCCGAGTACCGGCTTATCCAATGCCAGTCCCAAGCCGCATGCAACCGAAGCGCCGACCAGCAATGCGCCCGCGAGGCCGGGGCCTTGCGTATAGGCGATGGCATCAATCGCATTGTGGGCGACGCCGCTGTTTGCAAAAACCTGTTCCAGCAATGGAATGGCGCGGCGTATGTGATCGCGCGAGGCCAGCTCTGGCACCACACCGCCGTATTCTTCATGCATTTTTACCTGCGAATAAAGCGCGTGCGCAAGCAAGCCGCGTTGCGTGTCGTACAACGCGAGGCCAGTTTCATCGCAGGAGGATTCGATACCGAGAACAAGCATGGAGTAAAGGTGCGGAAAAAATGCAGTGTGTGGTGTGATTCTTGCGTGGATTGTAGCTTATTCCAGTACAAGACCGTATCACTTGCTTTGAGAGTGTTGCAATGATTGAAACTCCAAAACCCGACTCTGCTTCTAATTCACGTCCTGACATGCGATCCGATGTTCGCTCGCTACGCATAGTCGTTGTCAATACCGTCATGCCGCCCGAAGGTGAGCAGGATGAAAATGCCTGGATGCAGGCGGAGCGATCGCGCGCGCTGCGTATCGGCTTGCTCGAAGCAGGCTACAACATCATCGCGGTGTTTCCTGCCGATATGCATTTGCCTGATCGTGTTGCGCAACTGCAGCCAGACATGATCATCATCGATGCCGATTCCGATTCGCGCGATGTGCTGGAACATGTCGTGATGGCGACGCGTGAGGCGCGGCGGCCTATCGTATTGTTTACAGAGGATCATGCGACCTCCAGCATGGAAGCCGCAATGGCGGCTGGCGTATCGGCGTATGTGGTGGCGGGCTTGCAATCCGAACGTATCAAGCCGGTGCTGGACGTGGCTCTGGCGCGTTTCAATGCCGAACAAAAATTGCGTACCGAGTTATCCGACACCAAACTCAAACTGGCGGAGCGCAAGACGATAGAACGCGCCAAGGGTTTGCTGATGGAGCGGCATAGAATTTCCGAGGATGAGGCTTATTCAAAACTGCGTCGCATGGCAATGGACAAGAATCTGAAGTTGTCCGAGCTGGCGCAGAGGGTATTGGATGTGGCTGACTTATTGGGTTAATTCGCGGGTTGATGATCGACTTGATTGCCGGGCTGAAGATTGCGTTGTGTTATTGCACTAAATAAATGCGCCGCACGAAAAAAGAGCGATAGTTGCTTATCAAGCGCACCTCATCTTCGCCAAATCATCGAATAAGCGCTGGCACACCAATTGCTAAAGTGTAGCTAGCACCAACGAAGGTGCCAGAAATTAAAACTGTGCTGGCCAATGATGGCCGGAATGGTTCAGGACAAGGACGTCCGTGTCGCAAGAGCGTTGCTCTTGCTGACCGGGCGTCCTTTTTTTTTGTTGCGAAATCCCTTGAGGAAAACCATGACAACGAACGACAGGAAATTCAATATGACACGGCGTACAGTCTTGAAGGCAGGCACGGCACTGAGCGCATCGGCCTTCGGTGGATTGGCAACGCAAGGCGTATGGGCGGCAGGTTCCGACAAGCCGGAAAAAGAAGAAGTCAAAGTCGGTTTCATTCCCTTGACGGATTGCGCATCGGTAGTCATGGCCTCGGTCATGGGTTTCGATAAAAAATACGGCATCAAGATTGTTCCAACCAAGGAATCATCGTGGGCAGGCGTGCGCGACAAATTGGTCAATGGCGAGCTGGATGCGGCGCACGTTTTATACGGGCTAGTGTACGGCGTGCATGAAGGCATAGGCGGCGCGAAGAAGGATATGGCGGTGTTGATGAACCTGAACAACAACGGTCAGGCGATCACGCTGTCGAAAAAACTGGCAGATGCTGGCGCAGTGAATGGTCCAGGTCTGGCCAAGTTGATGCAGATGGAAAAACGCGAATACACATTCGCGCAAACCTTCCCTACCGGTAC
>NZ_JBEBPO010000029.1:0-25296 GCF_040395855.1 Herminiimonas fonticola
ATATGATTAACCGTCTCGATGAAGCGCCCGGTCAGGCCGGTCGCTGGCTGATGCAGTATTTACTGGATTACACACCGGCATAATGCGGCGTCAGGCAGCGTGACGACGTTTATTTTGGGCTGATCACAATCAATTTCACGCAGCATCCAGTCTTGCCGCACGCTTGATCGCCTGCGGCGGCTGACCGAACGCGCGGATAAAGGCGCGTCGCATCCGCTCCGGATCGGAGAAACCGTTTTCGCGCGCAACCACATCCAGCGAATGATTGCCTTCTTCTATCATCGAACGCGCCGCTTCCACACGTAAAGTTTCGACTGCCTTGGCTGGCGACTGGCCGGTTTCAGTTTTGAAGGCGCGCGTAAATTGGCGGCGACTCAGATTGGCTGCATCGGCCAGCTCATCGACTGACAGTTCTTTTTTCAAATTCTGCTTCGCGTAACTGAGCGCTTTCTGAATGCGATCGGTCTTCGGTTCCAATTCCAGCAAGGCTGAAAACTGCGACTGCCCACCGCTACGGCGGTGATAGACAACCATCTTCTTGGCGATCATGCGCGCGGCATCCATACCTAGATCTTCTTCCACCATCGCCAGACACAAATCGATGCATGCAGTCATGCCGGCCGACGTCCAGCGATTATCGTCATTGATGAAAATGCGATCCTCCTCGACACGGATCTTTGGATACCTGCGCTTCAATTCAAGCGCGCCGAACCAATGTGTAGTCGCGCGACGACCATCGAGCAAGCCGGCTTCTGCCAACAAAAAAGCGCCGGTACAAATACTCGCAACACGGCGCGATACTGCGCTGACTTCCTGCAAAAACGCGATCAATTGTGGCGTCGAACTTGGAATGCCCATCGCACCGCCAACCAATGCAGTGTCAAAACGGCGTTCGTCGAATTTTTCAGTCTGCACCGTGACACCGGCCGAGCTGGTCACGCCACCGCCCTGCTCAGACAACATGTCTACCTTGTAAAAAGGCCCGCCCGGCAACTCATTGGCGACTTCAAACACCGTGACGGCGACCATATCCAGAATCTGGAAGCCTGGAAAAACAACAAATCCGACTGTTTTCATGATGACCCAAAAAGAGGGATAAATGACTTATGAGACACAAGTTAGGTCAATAGACTGCAGATGTCAACTTACTTTCAACGCATAACCGAAGCCTCGGAAATGCATCAACGGCATCAATCTGACAGAGGAATCAACATGAATACGCAAGCAAACAAAGGCAAGGCAGTAGTCACAGGCGCATCATCCGGCATAGGCGCAATTTACGCGGATCGTCTGGCGCGACGCGGTTACGATCTGGTGCTGGTCGCCCGCGACGAAGCAAAACTGCAGGAAGTCGCCAATACGATCAGCAACGCAACCGGGCGCAAGGTCGAAACCATCAAGGCCGATCTGACCTCCACCGCCGATCTCCGTGCGCTGGAACGAACGCTGGCGACCGACAGCGCCATCACGATGCTGGTCAACAACGCAGGTCTGGGCGCAGGTCCGGGCTTGCTTAATGCCACGCCGGAATACCTGGATGAACTAATCGCGATCAACGTCACCGCGTTGACGCGTCTGACGCGTGCCATCGTACCGGCCTTCATCTCACGTAGCGCCGGTACGATCATCAACATTTCGTCGATCGCCGCCATCGCACCGGAGGTGTTGAACGGCACGTACGGCGGCACCAAAGCCTATGTGCTGGCGTTCACGCAATCGCTGCATCATGAATTCGCAGACAAAGGCATCCAGGTGCAAGCCGTGTTGCCAGGCGCAACGCGCACGCAATTCTGGGACCGCGCCGGCGTGCCGGTGCAACATTTGCCGCAGGAATGGGTGATGACGGCGGAAGACATGGTCGATGCCGCGCTCGTCGGCCTCGATCAGAAGGAATTGATCACCATTCCTGCGTTGCCGACACTGGAAAACTGGAATCAATTTGAAGCAGCGCGTGAAGCAATGCGTGGCGGTCTGTCCGCAGTGAAACCAGCGGTGCGTTATCACGTTGCAAGCTAAGCAGATTGCGATAATGTACAAATAAAAAAGGCGCCAAGCGGCGCCTTTTTTATTGATTGCAAAGCATCAACGCTTCATTATCGAGCCCAGCACGCCGCGTATGATTTCACGTCCGACGGTCGAACCCATGGTCCGCACTGCCGACTTCATCATTGCTTCCACTACGGTATCGCTGCGACGGCCAGCCGTTTTTTTGCCATTACCAAAGATGCCACCCAGCACATCGGACAATCCACCGCCGCTATCCGCTTCTTCAGCTTTGGTCGCAGCCGTTGCCTGCGCCTGCTTCTCTACGCGACCCTTGATTTTTTCGTAGGCGGATTCGCGGTCTACTGTTTTCTCATAGACGCCAGCCACCACGGAACTCGCCATCAATGCCGTGCGCTCTGCATCGGTGATCGGACCGATTTGCGAAGCCGGCGGCAACACAAAACCGCGCTCAACGATGGTAGGCCTGCCCTTCTCATCCAGGAACGATACCAGTGCTTCACCCACGCCGAGTTCGGTAATCACCTGCACGATATTCAGCGCCGGATTCGGGCGGAAGGTTTCTGCAGCAGCCTGTACCGCTTTTTGATCGCGCGGCGTATAGGCGCGCAACGCATGCTGCACGCGATTGCCCAATTGCCCCAGCACGGTGTCCGGAATATCCAGCGGATTCTGCGTCACGAAATACACGCCCACGCCTTTGGAACGTATCAGACGCACCACCTGTTCGATTTTTTGCAACAGGGGCTTGGGCGCTTCGGCAAACAGCAAATGCGCTTCGTCGAAAAAGAATGCCAGTTTCGGTTTATCCAGATCACCAACTTCCGGCAGTTGTTCAAACAGTTCAGACAGCATCCAGAGCAAAAAAGTCGAATACAAACGCGGTGCATTCATCAACTTGTCGGCGGCAAGAATGTTGATCACGCCTTTGCCTTTGGCATCGGTCTGCATCAAATCCTCGATATTCAGCATCGGTTCGCCGAAAAATTGATCGCCGCCCTGTTCCTCGATGCCGATCAGGCCACGCTGAATCGCACCAATGCTGGCCGATGAAATATTGCCGTATTCGGTCTGGAAGGTTGCCGCGTTGTCGCCAACATGCTGCAGCATCGCCCGCAAATCCTTGGTGTCCAGCAAAAGAAGGCCGTTGTCGTCTGCAATCTTGAACACCAGTTGCAACACGCCTTGCTGGGTATCGTTCAGATTCAGCATGCGCGCCAGCAGCAAGGGACCGAGATCGGAAATCGTGGCGCGCACCGGATGCCCTTTGACGCCATAGACATCCCAGAACGTGACCGGCGCACCGGCCCAGGCCGGCTCTGCCACTTCCAGCATCGTGTAACGTTCCTTCACCTTGCCAGTGAAGGTGCCTGGCTTGGCGATGCCGGACAGATCGCCTTTGACGTCGGCCATGAAGACCGGCACGCCGATATCCGACAGGGCTTGCGCGAACGTTTGCAGGGTAACGGTTTTACCGGTACCGGTAGCACCCGTAATACAGCCATGCCGATTGGCAAGCTGCGGCAACAGGCTGAGTTCGTGATCTTTGTTTTTTGCGATCAGCAGGGGATTTGGCATGTTTTTGTCCACAAGGGCTAGGGGTTGGCGTACAGGCGATATGGTAAAATCCGCGCTTCATTATAGCTAACTCATCCGGAAAGATTCGTCATGGCAGGACACAGTAAATGGGCCAATATCCAGCATCGTAAAGGCCGTCAAGACGAAAAACGCGGCAAAATCTGGACCCGCCTGATCAAGGAAATCACTGTAGCGGCACGCATGGGCGGCGGCGATATCGCTGCCAATCCGCGTCTGCGCCTGGCCGTGGACAAGGCAGCCGATGCCAACATGCCGAAAGACAATGTCACGCGCGCAATACAACGCGGCAGCGGCGGCCTGGAAGGCGTCAACTACGAAGAAATTCGTTACGAAGGTTACGGCATCAACGGTGCGGCAATTCTGGTCGACTGCATGACCGACAATCGCGTGCGCACGGTGGCGGAAGTGCGCCATGCATTTTCCAAGTTCGGCGGCAACATGGGCACCGAAGGTTCGGTCGCTTTCCTGTTCAAGCATTGCGGCCAGTTCTTCTTCGCACCCGGTACCGATGAAGACAAATTGATGGAAGCGGCACTGGAAGCCGGCGCTGAAGATGTGACGACCGACGACGAAGGCGGGATTGAAGTCATCTGCCCGCCGCACGATTTTTCCGCCGTCAAGGATGCCCTCGCAAAAGCGGGCTTCAAAGCCGAGCTGGCAGAAGTCGTGATGAAACCGGCAACCGAAACCGTGTTCGAGGGCGATGATGCGATCAAGATGCAGAAACTGCTCGATGCGCTGGAAAATCTCGACGACGTGCAAGAAGTATTTACCAACGCCGTCATCGAACAAGCGTAAGGCCGTTAATTAAAAAACGGAGCAGCTCCGCTTTTTTTCACAATGTTTTAAAACGATCAGCAATTGAAGATAACCAGTTGCATCGCAGTCCACCCACCCGGCAGACAACGATGCAGCAATTTTAGTAAAAGCAATTACGAATCATGAAAATTCTGGTAGTCGGCTCAGGCGGCCGCGAACATGCCCTGGCTTGGAAACTCGCACAATCCGAGCGGATACAAACGGTATTTGTCGCGCCCGGCAATGGCGGTACGGCGCTGGATGAGCGCTTGCAAAATATTGCCATCACCGATCCGCAGGAACTGGCGCAATTCGTCCAGCAGGAAAACGTTGTATTTACCGTGGTCGGCCCGGAAACACCGCTGGCGGCAGGCATCGTCAATATTTTCCGCGCACAGGGTTTGAAGATTTTCGGCCCAACCAAAGAAGCCGCACAACTTGAAAGCTCCAAGGACTTTGCCAAATCCTTCATGCAGCGTCACGCGATCCCGACTGCCGAATACCAAACTTTCTCCGATGTCGCACCGGCACACGCCTACATCGACAGCAAGGGTGCACCTATCGTGATCAAGGCCGACGGCCTGGCAGCCGGCAAAGGCGTGGTAGTGGCGATGTCGCTGGAAGAAGCGCATGCCGCAGTAGACATGATGCTGTCGGATAACAAGCTCGGCGATGCCGGCGCACGCGTCGTGATCGAAGAATTTCTCGCCGGCGAGGAAGCCAGCTTCATTGTCATGGTCGATGGCAAAAACATTCTGGCACTGGCCACCAGCCAGGATCACAAACGCCTGCTCGATCACGACGAAGGTCCGAACACCGGCGGCATGGGCGCGTACTCGCCTGCCCCTATCGTCACACCGGCGCTGCATGCGCGCGTGATGCGGGAAATCATCCAGCCTACCGTGCAAGGAATGGCAAAAGACGGCATTCCATTCAGCGGTTTCCTGTATGCCGGCCTGATGATAGACGACAAGGGCAATCCAAAAACGCTGGAATTCAATTGCCGCATGGGCGATCCGGAAACGCAACCCATCATGGCGCGCCTGAAAACCGATCTGGTCGGCGTGATGGAACATGCGGTCAACGGCACGCTGGACACGATAGAACTGGAATGGGATCGACGCACTGCGCTGGGCGTCGTGATGGCCGCAGCCGGTTATCCGGATGCGCCACGCAAAGGCGATGTCATCAGCGGCATTCCGGCAGAAGATGCAGACAGCGTGACTTTTCACGCTGGCACTACGTTGAACGACAAACACCTGACCACCAGCGGCGGCCGCGTCTTGTGCGTAGTCGGCCTGGGCGACAGCGTCAAGATGGCACAAAAGAAAGCCTATGAAGTGATAGACCACATTCATTTCGACGGCGCGCAATACCGTCGCGATATCGGTTGGCGCGCACTCAAACGTCCCTGATTCACGACTTGTATTGACCGGCGTCTGCCACAAGCGAATCCAGACTTGCCACTCCCGCCCAGGCCGGAGTGGCATTTTCTTCATTTATGCAGACTGCAGAGTTGGACAGCTTCGGGCAAACCGCATCTATCGTGCGCAAGGTACAATCCGCCCTAAACCATTTTTACCATGCGCATCGTGACTTCCTCCCCCATCGCTCCCCACGCCGTTAAAAATTATCTGCTTGCCCTGCAACAGCGCATCGTCTCTGCACTGGAAGAAGTAGACGGCCAGGCATTTGGCACCGATAGCTGGGAGCGCCCGGAAGGCGGCGGCGGGATTTCGCGCATTATTGAAAACGGCAATGTTTTTGAACGCGGCGGGGTTGGTTTTTCGCATGTAATGGGAAAAAATTTGCCACCTTCGGCAGCTGCCAACCGGCCTGAACTGGCAGGT
This sequence comes from Herminiimonas fonticola, assembly GCF_040395855.1. Classification (GTDB taxonomy): domain Bacteria; phylum Pseudomonadota; class Gammaproteobacteria; order Burkholderiales; family Burkholderiaceae_D; genus Oxalicibacterium; species Oxalicibacterium fonticola_A. The sequence goes on from NZ_JBEBPO010000029.1 coordinate 6,252, forward strand.
CGCAACTGGGAAGCGATGGGCGTCTCGCTGGTACTGCATCCGCGCAATCCCTATGCCCCTACCGTGCACATGAATGTGCGCTTTTTCATTGCATCGGCGGAAGGTGCAGAGCCGATCTGGTGGTTCGGTGGCGGCATGGATCTGACACCGTATTACGGTTTTGAAGACGATGCGCGGCATTTCCATCAAGTCTGCCACGATGCACTGCACGCTTTCGGTGACGATGTACATCCTCGCTACAAGAAGTGGTGCGACGATTATTTTTACCTGAAGCACAGGCAGGAGCCGCGCGGCGTCGGCGGAATTTTCTTCGATGATTTGAATGAAGGCGGTTTCGAGCGCTGCTTCGCGCTGCAGCAAAGCGTAGGCGATCGCTTCATCGAAGCCTATGCACCGATCCTGAAACTGCGCAAGGATATGCCATACGGCGAGCGCGAACGCGACTTCCAGACCTATCGACGTGGCCGTTATGTCGAGTTCAACCTGGTTTTCGATCGCGGCACCCTGTTTGGACTGCAATCGGGCGGGCGCACCGAATCTATCCTGATGTCGATGCCACCAGTGGTAACATGGCGCTACAACTGGCAGCCGGAAGCAGGTAGTGCAGAAGCAAAACTGTATTCCGACTTCCTGATTCACCGCGAATGGATCTGAAGTGAAGCGCGTCACCCCTTGCATTGCGTTGCTCGGCGGCAGCTTCGACCCTGTGCATAAAGGCCATGTCGCATTGGCCGATTACTTCGTCGCATTGCTGAAACCCGATGAATTGCGCGTCATCCCGGCCGGCAATCCGTGGCAAAAGCATGGTTTGCAGGCCTCCGGCCAGGATCGCATGGCGATGGTACGCAGCGCATTCAGTACGCAAACCGTCGCCGTCAACATTGATCAGCAGGAAATTTTACGGCCCAGCGCGACGTACACCATCGATACCTTGCGCGCGATCCGGCAGGAACTGGGGCCGCATGCCTCCATCGTCTTCCTGATGGGCGCCGACCAGTTGCAGCATTTGAATACCTGGCAGGAATGGCAACGCATGTTCGACTATGCGCATATTTGTGCCGCGTCGCGGCCGGGTTTTGCGATGGACGCGGCCCATATACCGACCGAAGTGGCCCAGGAATTCGCTCGTCGCACCGGCACGCCGGAGCAAATTCGCACTACCCCGCAAGGCCTGGCCTACCTTGCACCCAATCTGGCGGTCGATATATCGGCCACCGCCATCCGTGCCGCCTTGCAGCGCGGAGAACGCCCGATTTCGCAGCTACCTCTCGGGGTGCTAGACTATATTGAACAACACCACCTATATAAAAGCTAATGGACATCAAAAAACTGCAAGCCCTGGTCATCGACGCACTGGAAGACGTCAAGGCACAAGACATCCACGTCTATGACACCGTCCACCTGACCAGCCTGTTCGACCGCATCGCGGTTGCATCCGGCACCTCCAATCGCCAAACCAAGGCACTGGCAGCATCCGTGCGCGACAAGGTCAAGGCAAACGGCGGCACCATCGTCAGTATCGAAGGCGAAGATACCGGCGAATGGGTACTGGTCGATCTGGGCGACATGATCGTCCACATCATGCAACCGGCGATCCGCGCTTACTACCGCCTGGAAGAAATCTGGGGTGAAAAGGAAGTCAAGTTCGGCGCCGCCAAACGCACATCCAAAAAATCGGCCGACGATGAAGAAGCGCCGAAGAAAGCTGTCGGCCGCCATTTGAGTGCCAGCCAGACCACACTGGACGACGAACCGAAAAAACCGGCACGCAAAACAGCCGCGGCAAAAACGGCTACCGACAAAGTACCGGCTAAAAAAACAGCGGCCAAAAAAGCGGTCGGCAAAACCATCAAGGTCGCCACCACCAAAACAGCTGCTGCCTACAAAAAGACGTCGGCTAAAAAAGCACCGGCCAAAAAGGTTGCTAGCAAGACCCGTGCGCCGGCGAAACCCAAAGCCAAATCGGCTGAATAAACGGGCCCAACGGACACAAGCATGCAGCTCGTCATCGCTGCGGTCGGCCACAAGATGCCCGCATGGATAGAGAGCGGGTTCGGCGAGTATGCAAAACGCATGCCGCCGGACTGCCGCATCCATCTGAAGGAAATCAAACCGGTCGAACGTTCAGGCAGCAAGACCGCCGAGACGGCAATGGCGCTGGAACGCACGAAAATCGAAGCTGCAGTGCCGAAAGGCGCACGCATCATCGCCCTCGATGAGCATGGCAAGGATGTCACGTCGGTGCAACTGGCACAGTTGCTGACGCAGTGGCAGCAGGATGGGCGTGATGTGACCTTCGTGATCGGCGGCGCCGACGGACTCGATCCGGATTTCAAGAAAAATGCCGATATGCTGATCCGCATTTCCAGCCTGACGCTGCCGCACGGCATGGTGCGCGTCATGCTGGCGGAACAGCTGTATCGCGCCTGGTCGATTACACAAAACCATCCTTATCATCGGGTGTAATTCTTGATGAAACCGCTGCCGCACAAAATCTACCTGGCATCCAAAAGCCCACGCCGCCGTGAACTGCTGCGGCAGATCGGCGTCGAGTTTGAACTCTTGTTATTACGCGACCATACGCCGCGCGGCCCGGAAGTCAGCGAAATCATCCTGCCAAACGAGCGTGCAGAAGATTACGTCGCGCGCGTCACACTGGAAAAAGCTGCCTTCGCGCAAAAAACCATGTGGTGGCGCAAATTGCCGCTGCGACCGATACTTGCCGCCGACACCACCGTCGTGCTCGATGGCCGCATACTCGGCAAGCCGGCCAATGAAGCAGAAGCGATAGAGATGATGCAGGCGCTATCGGGACGCACGCATCAGGTGCTGACCCATATTGCGGTACTGCACGGTGAACAAACCTATCAAACAACGCAACGCTCGGACGTGACGTTTGCCAAACTCTCCGACGAAACGATTCGCGCCTACTGCGCCACCGCCGAACCCTACGACAAGGCAGGCGGCTACGGCATTCAGGGACAGGCGGCATTCTTCATCCAAAATATTGCGGGCAGTTATTCAGGCATCATGGGCCTGCCCTTATTCGAAACCGGAAAACTACTGGAACAGGCAGGCTTGCGCATTCTATGAACGAAGATATTCTCGTCAACGTCACACCGCAGGAAACCCGGGTCGCGCTGGTATTGCAGGGCGCCGTGCAGGAATTGCACGTCGAACGTACGCTGTCGCGCGGCATGGCCGGCAACATCTATCTCGGCAAGGTCGTGCGCGTCCTGCCGGGCATGCAATCAGCCTTCATCGATATCGGCCTGGAACGCGCCGCCTTCCTGCACGTGGCCGACATCTGGGATGCCCGTTCGCACGACGGTCTGCCAACCACACCAATACCGATCGAGCGCATGCTGTTCGACGGCCAATCGATCACAGTACAAGTCATCAAGGATCCTATCGGCACCAAGGGCGCGCGCCTGTCGACGCAGATCTCGATTGCCGGACGCATGCTGGTCTACCTGCCGCAGGAATCGCATATCGGCATTTCGCAGCGGATTGAAAACGAAGTTGAACGTGAACTGCTGCGCGAAAAAGTACAGAAACTGATGCAGGAAGGCGAAAAAGGCGGCTTCATTATTCGCACCATGGCGGAAGATGCATCGGATCACGACTTGCAGATGGATATCGATTATCTGCGCAAGACCTGGAGCAATATTACCCAGTTCGCCAAAACCAAACCGGCACCCTCATTGCTGTATCAGGATCTGGATCTGGCGCAGCGCGTGATGCGCGATTTTGTGAATGACGAAACCGCCAGCATCCAGGTCGATTCGCGCGAAAACTTTCAGAAGCTGCAGCAATTCGGCGAGTTATACATGCCTTCGGTACTAACCAAGCTGGCGCACTATCCGGGTGAACGCCCGCTATTCGATTTGTATGGCGTCGAAGAAGAAATCCAGCGCGCACTCGGCCGCCGTGTCGACCTGAAATCCGGCGGCTACCTGATCGTCGATCAGACCGAAGCGATGTCCACCATAGACGTCAATACCGGCAGCTTCGTCAACGGACGCAATTTCGACGACACGATATTCAAAACGAATCTGGAAGCATCGCATGCGATTGCCCGCCAATTGCGCTTGCGCAATCTGGGCGGCATGGTGATTCTCGATTTCATCGACATGGAAAATGTCGAGCACAGGAATGCCGTATTAAGCGAACTCAACCGGGCACTGGCGCGCGATCGCACCAAGGTTTCAGTCTCCGGTTTTTCCGCTCTCGGATTGGTCGAGATGACGCGCAAACGCACGCGCGAATCGCTGGCGCACATCCTGTGCGAACCCTGCCCCGCCTGCAGCGGCAAGGGCCAGGTAAAAACCGCAAGAACGATCTGTTATGAAATCCTGCGCGAACTGACGCGGGAAGCCAAGCAGTTCAATCCTCGCGAATTCCGCATCCTCGCCTCGCAAGTCGTGATCGACATGTTCCTGGAAGAAGAATCCCAACATCTGGCCATGCTGGGCGATTTCCTCGGCAAGCCGATTTCCCTGCAGGTGGAAGCCGTGTATCACCAGGAACAGTACGACGTCATCCTGATGTAGAACGTCACTTATTTTTATGCGAAAAAAAAACGGAATCATGTGCATCACATTGATTCCGTTTTTTATTTATGCTGAAAAATATCTATATCTGCTGCCAATCTCGCAGAAGAAACTATTCCTTCCAGTAAGCGGTAATCCACGACACTTTCCGTACAAAACGCAGCGCGGTAGATTGACCTAACGTTTTATCATCTCAACTCTAAAAGAGATAAATTCAATTACCGGGACATTGCGAAAGAAATATCGCCACCCGTCGAGAAATTTTTCTGATGCAACAATAAATGTACAGACCATATAACTTTTAAATGTTGGGCTGAGAAAACGTTAATCTATTGAGTTATCTTCCTTGAGCAAACTGCCGTGCACAACCCCCAATTAAGCATATAGTGATAACAAATAAAATAACCATCGTAATTTTGATGTGATTTTTCATAGGCACTATTTTCTATTATTTCAAGTTGATAAGTGCAGTAATGGAATTCCATATCTCAGGTTATTTTGTTCCACTTATCCAACCAGTACCAAAACATGCTGATATCAAAATAAAGCCATACTAAGAAAAATTAGTCTCAAATATTTACACATAACTATTCTTCGTATTTATAGTCGGTCTTGTTGTCGATATCGCTCGTGATGAGTACGTGGTAGTAAAGCTGCTCTTGCCGCCTCCCACGGTCTTGTCGGTACTCAAAATCCGCGATTAAATCCCCATGAGCAAGCGCAAAGTATCAGACATACAAGAGTTAATAATAAGAATTTTCGTAACATCATCATATTGATCCTGTTCTCACTTTAATCCTTGACTCATTTGACTAATAGCACTCCAAACTTCCGCAGGTAATAAAACACTTAAAGCAAAAGGTGTAGCAAAGAGCACATTAGTATTATTTGCTACTTTGCCGATCATGCCTATAGGAATTCCGTCTAAGTTTTTTCCATTTCCAAATGAGTCATACCAGATTGAACTATTCAGAGCATCATGAGTGCCAGCATACGATTCAGCAAGCTTGTCCCAGAATGAGTCTGAAGCATAGTTGAATTGAATACCCAGAAAATTCATCTGCCCGTAACCGCCTTGGTGCCCACCAAGAGGGCTACGCCAGTCTTCATGTTGCTCAATAAACTTGGAAATAGTAATGGGATTTCCCTGAACATCATTTCCAGGATTAAATTTCACAGTGCCGTCCGAATTTTCCTGATAACCGCTCTTAGTACCCAGGTCCACGACACACCGATTCTCTTCGCACCAATCAGCCAACACAATTCGCCCACCCGCCAATTTAAAGTTATCTCCATTGGCACCAATACTATGCCCAGATTGATTGCTGATGCAATTACCTTGGGTATCGCACAGTCCCGGAAATTTTTTCGAGCCTTCGATCATCTTTTGTCGCATTTGATCCGCCGCCCAAGACAACGATTCTTTTGTCACTGCACTGACGGCTCCAGCTTCGCCGCCCCCCAATGCGGCAATGATGATGTTAGTGGCAATCCGATAATTACCGTTCTCCTTCCAGTTGTTTTTAAGTTCTGCTGCATCCGCTCTTAGCATGACGCGCTGTTCATCGGTCATACCATTGTTTTGATCGTCGGCAAGAGCGAGTTTTCTTTTCGCTTCGTCAAGCTGCGCAGTAGCATAATCTTTTGCCGCCTTTGGTGCTTGTTGGCTGAAAGCTAGGGAAATTTGTCTCTGTGCATCAATCTCTTTCTGCACTTTTTCTTGGTTAAATATTTTCGCAATGCCTGTCTCCGGGTCGTCAGAGCGCACACCCTTGCTGCCAGCGATGCCACTAATGCCGGATGTAGTGGTACTTTCTTCATGGCCGCTGTTTTTTCCAATGCCGGCACCAGACAGGTTAGGCGTACCTGCACTTGAGCCGTACCCGAGAGCGATGCCGAATGAATCGGCCTTGTAGTCAGCCTTATTGTTGATATCGTTAATAGTAAGTTGCGTGGCACTGAAACGATTCTTGTTGTCTTCTACGGCCTTGTCGGTACTGGCAATTACGGCACCGTTGAGGTCGGCATTGCCGGCAACTTTCACATCAAAGCCATCATCACCGGCCTTGATACCGCTTTGCTGCATCACGCTGGCATAGTCAGAATCGACCTTGCTCTTACTAAAGTTGACGCTGGCGCTCCATACACCAAAGCCAATCGAAATGCTGCCTCCTATGTCTTTTTGTTTGCTATCGTAATGACTGGTATCTTGCAGACTTTGGATATTGAGATCGCCGCCAATATCGGTAGTGATCTGCTTACCGGTCGCGACGGCACCGATCAGATTGGTATCGCCGCCAGATTGCAACATCAGTTGATTGGCTGCGGTGACGTGAGTATTGGTCCAGTTAACATCACTTCCATCAGCATTGCCACGCCCCTGACTAGCACTGGCATTGAGCATGAAACCGTCAGTGCCGAAGCTGATACCGATGCTGCCGCTAGCAGATTTGTTGTCGCTATGCTGCTCGGCAGTATTAATGGCAGCCAACAGATTAATCTTGTCCTCAGCTTGAATGGTGACGTTTTTGCCAGACATATCCGAGCCTTGAATCATGACATCAGAATCCTGACCCGCACCGGTGGCTTTGATGGTGATGTCACCACTCGCAATAACATTGGATCCAGAGGCTCTCGATCCGATTTGAACAGTTTTACTCGAACTACTAGAAGCACCGATACTCAGGCTTACATTGATGCCGCCCGCTTGATCCGCTGCGGTCGCATCGCGACTGGTGGATTCGCTGGTCGCCTTGTTCGTACCAGTTAATATCTGATTATCTTTGCCGTTGATGGTCGTGCCATTGCCCACATTGATAGCATCGGCGACATTCTTGGCCGATAATCCTGCGACTGCACCGGCGAGTGCCTTCATGCGTCCGTCACTTGTATTGTCGGCTGCCTCTGCCATTTGCTGCACAGTCTGAATGGCGCTGATGACGGGGCTGCTAATGGCGAGAGTAATTCCGCTTTGCTTGAAGCGCTGTTCTGTTGTGCTCTCATAACTATTCGTAGCAGCAATAATGTCCACTTTCTTTGCTGTTATATTGATGTCGCCATCGGGTGCGATAACATCACTACCGACTTGCTTGTACTCGCTGCCTGTGATGAGCTTGATGTCGCCAGCTACACTACCGACTGTGCTGCCGGCAGAGCTTGTACGCGTATTCTTTTGATCGGCACTTTGTTCCTGCTTGCCGTAGGTAATGCTCAAGCCTCCACTACTAAAGAGGCCGCTTTTTTTCGTCTCATTGAAACTACTAGCCTGGCTGGTGTTGGTCGCAGCCTGGATGCTGAGATCTCTACGCGCTACCACGGTGGTGTCATCGTCACCGACCACATTGGAACCGCGAATAAGCGTGTCGCCACCCGATACCAAGGTGACAGTCTTGCCCCCAATGCTGCTGTCAATGGCGCTATTACTCCGACTTTGCTCCCGGCTTTCAGTGCTGGATGAAGAGAGGAAACCTTTGCTCTTCACATAGCGTGCATCGTCGCTTTGACTGGTGGCGCGACCTTCCGTGATCTGGATATCTCCGCCTGCACTAACTGCCAGGTCCTCTGTGGCATTGACGGTAGCAGCTCGGGCATTGAAGTCGTTGCCGACCATAATGTTGGTGCCGCCACCAGAAACGATCTGACTGCCCACTTCCTGCGTGCCCGACGCCCGCATGTAATTGCGATCATTTGCCGTGAGGTCGCTCTTGTATCCCGTATCTACCGTGCCAAGGTTTACGTTATTGCCCGCAGTGACTTGAATATCACCGGTGCTGGAGAGTACACCCGCCAATACGCTAAAGTCATTGCCAGCGCTGGCCACAAGGATACCCTTCTCTCCCGTGACGTACAGACCCGCTACGCGATCCACCTGCGTGAGACTGCTGCTGGAGCGGCCTGCGGCCGCGGTTCCTGTGCTGGTCGTACTCTGTACGGTGAGATCTCTTCCGGCCGCAGCAACCAGACTGTCCTCGGCCATCATGCGACCGCCGAGATTCGTCAGGTCCTGCTGCGCAGCTACGCTGACCACCTTGCCGGTGATATCGCCCAGGTTCTGTACATTGTTTGCAGTAATCTGGGTAACGTTACGTCCGGCGATAGTGCCGGAGTTTGTGAGGTCACCGGAGAGTTGGATATGGACGTTCTGGCCTGCCAGCAAGCTACCGCTGGAATCAAGATCTCCCGGTCTTGGCATGACGTAGACCTGCGGTACTAACGCCGTTGTCGTGGTGCCATCCGGCAGCACAATCTCTTGCGCCACGAGCCAGACAATATCGCTGGTCAGTTGTGCCATCTGCGCAGCAGTCAGACTCACTCCAGGCACCAATTCCCACTCCTTGGCATAAGCTGCACCTGCTTGCATCAGTGCCTGATACTGGGCTTCGTCGCTGGCATAGCCGTCAAGGAATCGGCGTCCGGTGAGTTCCGCAATCTGTTCTCGTACGAGCCTCTGTTCGTAGAAGCCGTCACCCAGGCGCTTTTGTATCGTGTTCGGATCAGTGGCCAATACCTGCAGCATGTAATCACTGGAGAGCCATTGCTGCTGATTGGCGAAACGGGGATCAACCTCATAGAGGTAGCTAGATGCAGGGTCAGGATTGATCAACAGGAGACTACTGCCGGGCACGGTACGGCTCGCCACTTGCGTACCGCTTCCGGTAACACTGGTGCTGCCTTTGGCAACCGAGGTATCGAGTTTGGTGGTGACGCTTTCAATCACCTCGGTGTACGACCCAGAGCCAGCTTGCCCTGCATTCAGCCGGTACGGTGAATACTCCACAATGTCCATCCTGAATGTGCCAAAGTCGGTGACCTTACGGTGACCAGCAGTCTCAGTATTGGTCAAGCTACTGCCAGAGATATCCAGATTACCGCCAGCAAGTATCTGACTGTTGTCGTTGAGAATAGCGCCACCCGAGAGCGTCATCCCACTGCCGGAGACAATACGTCCAGGTGTGCCAGGATTGTCCACAACAGTCTGCACAGTCTGCGTGCTCGTCACCCAGATATGCTCAAAATCCCGATATCCACGAGAAATCAAATCTTGGTTATAGCTTTGAAGACGACTTGCCAATAACGTTTGATCACCCACAGGCACACCAAAAAGTGCCCAGACAGGATTGTTCAGGGGGTATGAGTACGGAACGGTTCTGGTTCTTTCAAATTCCTCGTCATATTCTTCTGTGTATAACTGGTAGACCGTACGTGAGTAACCAGCCTCGAACGGATATCGAGTACTAGGGGCAACATATTCCAGGCGTAGACGATTGGGATTCGTCGTATCGTCATACCGATTCGACGCACAGACGAGACAGCGCCCCGTATTGCTTTCCAAATACTTCGTCCCGCCCAAGCGGACGTAATGAATATACGTCGGTGTATTGATAGTATCCGTTCGCGTACTAAAATCCGGATTCAAGTTGTTGAGCTGTTGTGCCGAAATATTTATTCCGTCCAGCGATTCGATGGTCGCAGCTTCATTGTTGATCGTGCCAGCCGTGCCTGCAGCATACGCTTGTGCGTCCAGACTGCCACCGATGTTGAGCGCATCTGCTCCAGTACCGGCACTCAAGATCAACGCACCACTTTTATTATTCAGTACGCCTGCACCGATATCCAGTCGCTCACGCGCAGCGATCACCGCATCCGAGCGAAGGCTGTTGGTGGTTTCCGTATCGTTGCTCAGGGTATTTGCCTCCACGGCAAGGTGATCGCCATAGAGGCGACCGGTACCGATATTGTCTAGCGTATCAGCCTGAAGCAGGGTCTCGCTGCCATCGATCAGGCCACGATTGGTGAGGTTAGCGGTGGCCGTGACCCTGGACGTGACAGCCGCGATCTCGCCCGTGACCGTATTGTCGATATTCTGCGCACTTAGGGTAAGTACATTACCAGCGTTGATCTTGCCCTCATTGGTCAGATCCGCCGTTGTCACGATCGCAGCATGATCTTGTGCGCTGATGACTGCCTGCGCACCGACGTTATTGATCGTACCGTTTGTCTCAATCCTGAGGTTACCGCCACTGCCATTCGACGATGCAGCCTGGATCGCTCCTTCGTTCGTTAAAAAACCGTTCGATAGAAGGACCAGATTGCCGCCTGCGGCATTGATGGCGCCCTGATTGCGCACCCCTAACCCACTCTCGCTGCCAACCAGATAGATATGACCCGCGTACATGCCGCCTATCGCGGCAACGTCTAGACTGAATTGTGGCACCGGGCCCGTTGCGGCAATCGGCGTGACACCCTGAGAGACATTGCCGGGATAGTCTGCACTGGTAGTGCTAACCTCATTCGCGCCGGTGACGACCTTCAGGCGATTCGCCCATATCCCTGCATTGACTTGCACGGATCTAGCCAGAATATCGGTGTAGCTTGCCGTGCGCGTATCTAATCCCAGACCGTCGATACTGATCGTGCCCTGCGGAATGCGGTAGCTCTCGAGCGAGCCGCCATTTGCAGAATTCATGACGGCGGTGCCGGTCGTCAGCGTGACGCGATCAGCATTAATGAAGCCACCGCCATTCACCTGGATGCCTGCCGGGTTGGCAATAATGACTTCTGCTTTTTGTCCGGCGACCTCAACGTAGCCGCGTAGTTGACTGGGGTTGCTGGAATTGACTTCATTCAAAATCACGCGTGCAGCACCGCCTGTCAACCATGGATTGCCTTGTATCCAACCGCCTGTTTGCGTTTGCGTGTTGGCTCGGCTGTTATTGAGAATCGCACCATTACTTTGCACATCGAACTGGCTATAGGTATTCCGCGATACACCCGCAGCCGACGGTGCTTGAATATTAACCTGCGGCAGACCATTTGCCGTTTGCACGATGGTAGGACGTTGATTCCCGGGTGCATTCGGATCAGCAACGATCTGCGCATAGGCCAATGGCATGCTCAAGCTCATCATGCCGACAGCAAGCTTCGCTGCAAAGGAAATAGTCTTCATCTGCATGCACGGCAAGTCTGCAACCTGTTTGACACTGGACGCGACCGGAGCAGCATCGCCCTTGCCTTGTGTAGCCGTGTTCTCTGCCACTACCATCAAGATGCCACGTGCCTGATTAAAGACGATGCGATATAAATGCTTGTTCATGTCCGCTCCCCCTGCTTGTTCTTATTTAATGTGAGAACCGTATAGATGCAAATTGCTGCGACCGTGCTAATAACTCCAGTTCAGGTTGAAGCCAGCCGTGGTATTGGCCGTTCTGAATCCATCTGGTTTTTTGATTGGTTGTCCGACGAAGATGTCGTAGGCGCCGCCCAGTACATTGCCGCGCAGGCCGATTACCATGCCGGCCAGGCGCGTACCGATCAAATATTGACTGGACTGACCGCCTACTTCGCCATAGTCGAGAGCAAGGTAAAGCTCCTGCCCGCTGGATCCCAGGACGAGGCCGATGTCATTACGCAGAGTCCAACCGCGGTCGGCGGAGAGCATCATGTCGCCATCAAATCCACGCACCGAATACCTGCCGCCAATGGCGAATCGATCTTGCGGCACCAAGGGCGTGTCGTTCCACTGCGCGCGCAATGCCCCCAAATAGCGCAGATTCTGCTGAGCTAGTTGAAAGGGAACAGAGAGGGAAACGTCGGCGCTCCAGACTTGCGGATGAGAAGCACCTTCTCCAAACTTATCCTCCGGCGCTTCAAGTGCCTGAAACGCGCCAGTGCCGTGGCGATAGGCAAGATTCATATCCAGCGTATTGATCCCCATGAACTCGCGGTGCCCGATACTCAATTCCCAACCTGCCGTCCGCCTGCGCTGCGTTTCCACTTCTGTGTCATCAATGAAGTTGTCTGACTCTTTGATATACGCACGCACAGCCACGGTCGTTTTACGTTGCGCATCCCGGTAAACAACACGAGATAGCTTGAGGTCATTACTCGCGCTCGTACCCGAATAAACGTAACTCTGGTTCAGGCCGGCAATCGTCTGAAAGTAGCGATTGCGCGTGGCCGTTGTACTCAGCGTCCAGTATCCAAACGGCACTGAATAGTGCATGACCCCACCGCGCGTACCGCGCGCACCCTGATCGCCACCACCCAGATCATGGTTGATGCTGATATAGAACAAATCATTCAGCGTCCACCAGTTGTCGTAGGAGAGTGTCAAACCACCCTGGTATTTACCGGTCGCTTTGGAACCGGAATCATCGACCGAAACAGAGACCCGAAAAGGAAAGCTCTGCTGGTAGGAAATGACAAGATCGCTTTGTCCAGGCAATGCACCCTCGCCTTCCGCGGCTTCAATCTTGATATCTGCAGCAGCGGTAGGAACACGCTTGAAGTTCTCCAGCCCCTGTTCGATGTCGCGCAGATTCAAAATATCGCCGGATCGAATCGGAATAGCATTCCATTGGGTGCCGCGTGGATCGGTGTCTGAGGCAAAGCGAATGTTGCGAACGCGTCCAGGAATGACGGTCAACGTTAAATGACCTGTCTTGAGATCTTGTGGGGAAACCAGCACGCGCGTTGTGACAAACCCCTTGTCGACAATCGCGTTCTGTATGCGGTTCACAACCAGATTGATGCCATTGACGCCAAGACATCTGCCGATGGGGGTGTCTTCTCCGTCAATCACGCTTTGTAAACCGAATTGAAAGTGCTCTGCCGCATCACCTGTTAACGCAATGTGATCGATACGAAAACAAGGTGATTCGTTTGTGGGCAAGAGCGTCGTTGTCGGTGTCGCAGGCGCTTGCAAGCGCACATCCGGAGTCTGCTCCTGCTGCAAACGTAATTGCCGCTCACGCTCTTGCTGTCTTAATAGCTCATCGACAGCGAAGCTTTGCGCAAATACTGAAGAGGAGAAGAAGAGCCCGCTGATCAGCAAACCGATTGAAGACACAATCTTGCTGCTTGAAGAATCCGCAGCAACTTGCTTTCGTATTTTTACAACCATCAATATCGCCTACTATTGACTCAAAAGAATTCCGTGACGATATGAGAGTTGCAATACAAGCGCATCCCATATTCATGGGTATTTGAACAATTTTTAAGGTAAACGTAATGTTTGTTGTAATTGAGTGGTATGAAGTGTCAAATAAAAATATAGGAAAAGTTAAAAACAAAAAGTTGAAGCATTAAACAGCCGGACATACAAAATCATTTAGCCGGGGAATAAAAAAACGGAATCATGTGCATCACATTGATTCCGTTTTTTATTTATGCTGAAAAATATCTGCTGCCAATCCCGCAGAAGAAACTATTCCTTCCAGTAATCGGCAATCCACGGCGCCTTGCGCACAAAACGCAAAGCGCGATTACGCCGCCCTTCCAGCGCATCCGGCGGATTCACTTCACCGTGGAAAATCACGATCTTGGTGCCGTCCGGCACAAACGGTTCACGCCAGTAATTGGTCGGCCACGATGGAATGCAGTGGTATTTATAGCTGCAGCACCACGAGGCTGGCCAGTAAGTGAGCTTGCCTTGCTTGTGCAATACATCGGATAAAAATGCCTGCTCATTGCGAAAAGCCTTGCGCGCTTCCGCACCGGTGGCACGGAATTTTTCCAGCACGTCTGCATGTGCACCCAGCTTGAAGCGATAGACAGACGAATTGCCGGTTACACGCCAAGGGCGCTTCCAGTCGTGAATAATCAGGAATTCACCCGGCTGCTCAAAAAAAGCGTCGATGCTGTCGGTAATCACCACATCCACATCGAGGAAAAGCGCCGTACCTTGCAAACCATACAGATCGGCCTCGAAGGTCGTGAGCTTTTTCCAGCCCCGTTCGGGTAAACCATCCGGCAACTTCAAGTCGGGAATCGGAAAACACTCCACTTCCGAACGAATGCCGGTGCCGTCGTCAGTCAGGCAGACGAAACGAAAGTCACCTTTCAAATTACGACGCACCATCGCATACAGGCGATTCACATATTCAGGGCCGTACTTGGTACCCCATTTCATGCACAGGATGACGCGGTCATTGCTTCCCGCGGCACTCACTGCATTCACGTTCTCTGTCATTCATTTCTCCAGCTATAGGCACGATGCCCATTTCAAGGTAAGTCTGCGGCGCGGTCTCATTCGGCAAACCATCCTGCCTGTGCATCGGGATGGTATCGAAATCCCGACGTTAGGACATATAATGCCGTACAACTCAAACAAGAATTGAACCGGGATGTCTGGTCTTTGCCTGCGCCGTAAAACGCGCGATAACCGGCATAGTAAAGTGAATCAATGCCGCTTTCCAGCGCTAGATCAAACATCTCATGGTTTTTCAGGACGCTCAAGGGATGGAGTCGCGCCGCCAGCAATCATTCAGCCAGCGTCGCCGCGCCGTTCTTGCGATAGATACCAATTTAATTATTTCAGACGCAGACCATGTCTTTAAAACATCTCGATCTGGGCTGCGGTACCCGCCCGAAAAATCCATTCGGACATCCGGATCTGCATGGCGTCGATATTCGCGCCGATTCGGCCGCCCTGTCCGATGCCACCATCGCTACCGCCAATCTCAGCGTGGGCCCGATTCCATATGCGGATAATTCCTTCGATTCGGTTTCGGCTTATGACTTCTTTGAGCATATTCCACGTGTGGCGCTCGACTATGCAAACCAGACGTCACGCTTTCCATTCATCGAATTGATGAATGAAATCTGGCGCGTCCTGAAACCGGACGGCGTACTGTACGCCGTGACGCCGGCCTTTCCGCACGAAAAAGCGCTGCGCGATCCGACCCATGTCAATATCATCACTGCTAAAACGCATCGCTACTTCACGGCACCCGAAGTGATGGCGCGCATGTACGGCTTTGCCGGCGAATTTCGCCTGATACGCCAATGCTGGGTACATCCGCGTGGCGCTTACGAGCCGACCAATCCGGGTTTCGCTCATCGCCTGCGTGCGATTGGCGAACGCATCAGCGGTCAGCAATCGCATCTGGTATGGGAATTTTCCGCGACCAAAAAAGCGGCGAATAACAAATGAAACTCTCGATCGCCGATGTCACCGTCGTAGTCGTCACGTACAACAGCGCGCATTGCATGGCTGGCCTGGCCAGTGCCTTGTCAGTGCTGCCGCATGTGACCATTGTCGATAACGCCAGTGACGACGACACGATCGCGCAAGTTGCCATTCATATGCCGAATGCCAGGATCATCCGCAACGAGCGCAATCTCGGTTTTGGCGCCGCCAATAATCGCGCCCTGCTGCAGGCACAAACAGCTTATGCGTTGTTGCTCAATCCGGATTGCCTGCCGACGCCGGATTTCCTGTGCGATCTATTGGCGCTTGCAGATCAATACCCGGATGCTGCCATTATTGCGCCGCATCTGATACGCCGCGGCGGTGAAGTGGAAGTCAGCTATCGCTGGCCAGTCACGCACTGGACTTCGGCCGGACCGGCAGCGGATGCGCCATGCTGCGTCGGCTTCGTCTGCGGTGCAGTGATGTTGCTGAATATGCCAGTCATGCGAGAAATCGGCTTCTTCGATGAAACCTTTTTCCTGTATTACGAAGACGAGGATTTATGCCAGCGCGTCTTCATGCAGAACAAGCAAATCATTGTCGCACCGCAGGTCAGCGTCACGCATCTGTCACGCGGCTCGGTCAAAGGGCCGAGTCCGTGGCGCGCCGAGTTTGGTCGCGGCTATCACCATGCGCAATCAAAACTGATCTTCACGCGCAAGCATTTCGGTGTCGAACATGTGGCCGCGCTGCGCTGGAAAACTATGGGGCTGGCGCTACTCAATTTGCTACCGCGCCTGCTGCTGCCGTTTCCACGCTATCTGGCACGCCTGCTCGGCCGCATCTGCGGCCTCTTCCAGTACAAACCCTGATACGGCACTCATCCTTATCAGTTCAAACTGTGTCCGGCACTTCCTTTGCAAACTGCAAATGATAGAGATTGGCGTACACGGCATTTTTCTCCAGCAGCTCCTGGTGCGATCCGAGTTCCACAATGCGGCCTTCGGCTAACACTGCAATCCGGTCTGCACGCTCAATGGTCGATAAGCGATGTGCAATCACCAGCGTCGTGCGGCCTTTCATCAATGCATCCAGTGCTGCCTGCACCGCACGTTCGGATTCCGAATCCAGCGCCGACGTAGCTTCATCCAGAATCAGGATGGGCGCATCCTTGTAGATCGCGCGCGCGATCGCCAGACGCTGGCGCTGGCCGCCGGACAGGCGTGAACCATTGTCGCCTATCATGGTTTCCAGACCTTGCGGCAAGCCTGCAATCACATCATCCAGATGTGCCGCCGTCGCAGCAGCCAGAATACGCGCACGATCCGGTGTCGGATCGCCATATGCGATATTCGCGGCAATCGTGTCGTCGAACAAGACGACGTGCTGGCTGACCATCGCGATTTGGCGGCGCAGGCTGGTCAAGGCAATCTCTTCTATCGGCACGCCATCCAGCCGGATTTCACCTACGGTAGCCGGATAAAAACCCGGTACCAGATTCACCAGCGTGGATTTCCCGCCACCCGACATGCCGACGAAGGCGATCGTCTCGCCCGGCAGCACACTCAGGTTGATGTCTTCCAGCGCCATCGCCTGATGCCCCGGATAGGAAAAACCGAGATTGATGAAATCGAGCCGGCCGGCAGCGCGCGCCGTCAGGGTTTTACCCGAGGTGCGTTCCGGTTTGGCATCGATCAAACCGAATACCGCTTCCGCTGCAGTCAGACCTTTTTGCAATGGGCCATTTACTTCAGCGATATTTTTCAAGGGCGCCAGCAACATCAGCATTGCAGTAATGAAGGAAACAAAACCACCTACCGTGGTCTGGTTTTGTTCAGACTGTATCAGTGCAATCACGATCACGATCGCTACCGCGCACGATGCCATGATTTGCGTGACCGGCGTGGTCGCCGCCAGCGTACTCGCCATGCGCATCGTATAGCTGCGCAACTTGTCGGCACGAACTTCAAAGCGGTCGTTCTCGTACTGGTGTCCGCCGAAAATCTTGATGACCTGATTGGCGCGTGTGGACTCTTCAATCACTTGCGTCATCTCGGCATTGACGGCCTGATACTCGCGCGTCAACCTGCGTACACGCTTGCCTGTAAAGCGCACAACGACTGCAATCAATGGCAGCAACACCAGCGCTACCAGCGTCAGGCGCCAGTTCAGCCAGAACAGGAATGCCAACAGCACAATCACCGTCAGCGAATCGCGAATGATCGAAGTGTAGACCTTGGTGATCATTTCAATGATTTGCTGCACTTCAAACATCATCGAATTGATCACGCGCCCTACCGAATGCGTGCCGTAAAAACCCAGCGGCACATCGAGTATGCGTTCGAACATTTTCTTGCGCAGCGTGCTCAACAAACGCGACGACACCCAGGTCATCGTATACGTCGTTGTAAAAGTCGAAATTCCGCGCAAGACAAAAATACCGATGATTGCCAGCGGCACCAGCCATAGAGAAAAAGTCGGCTTGCCACCGAAGCCCTTATCCAGCAACAAACGCATCACAGCGGGGAACATCGGTTCGGTCAGTGCGGTCAATATCATTCCGATGAATGCCACTGCCAGACGTTTTTTGTACGGCCCCAACATGCCGTACAGGCGCTTCAAATGCGGAGAAATTGTCATCTGCCTGCATCTCCATACTGATTGCTATTGTTTTTATATGCGTGCCGATTGATGCCGGCCAGCGGAATCGCCAGTAACACCATGAATGCAATGCCGAACAATGCATCGCGCAAAATGGCGTTTACCAAACCGCCGAACATGATCGCAACACCAATGGTCAACAGGCGCATACCCGTTGCGCCGCCTATCCTGACGGCGACCATCAACTGCGTCAGCCATATCCATAACAATGCGCACACTCCGATGATGCCTATCTCTGCGGCGTACAGCAGGTAGTCGTTATGCGGCGTCGCCATGGATTCGCTCAGCAAGCCTTGTGCCCGTTCCGGATATTTAATGGCCCAGGTACCGATGCCGTTGCCGCCTATCGGTCGCTCCTCGATAATCCCCATCGTGATTTGATACATTTCGAGACGTACACCCTCCGTACTGACCTTGCCACCATCAACAAATGCCTTGATATCTGTCGCCGTGCCGACCATCCGCTCACGAAAACCGGTCGCGGTTTGCCATGCCACAGCGAGCACAGCAACAGTTCCAAGCACCAGCAATACGCTACGCCATGAAAATGCCAGATAACGCAACAACACCAACGCACAGCCAAAAATGAAAATCAGGCTGCCGGTACGCGTTTTGGCCAGAAACAGCAAAGCAACAGCGATATACAACAAGGCTGCAAGCCGCTGCCACTTGTGCTCACGGTATGCAAGAATTTCATTCAGCATCCAGCCGCCCGCAATGCCCAGCAAAATACCTATCAGTATCGATTTGTTACCGGCATACATACGATAATTCTGGAATAGCGTCCAGTCTGGCAGCAACTGGAAAAAATTCAGGTAGAGCAAAGTCGCAGCGATCAGCGCGCCAGTGAAAAATACCTTCAGCGCACGCTGTTGCCAGCGACCGCCCCCCACACTGATGAACACCAATAGCACCAGAT
>NZ_JBEBPO010000030.1:0-24961 GCF_040395855.1 Herminiimonas fonticola
TGACGCGCAAGCTCAGTCCCGAGGCTGCGAAAAATTCCGATCTGGAAAAACTGACTCTGGATGAAAAGACTTTCCGCAGCATGCTCAATGACGATGCAATGGCGACGGAAAAACTGGCGGAAGGCATACGCGCATTTTGCGTGGATGCGGTGAAACTGGATAAATTGATAGAAGCCTTGCGCTAGGCATCGCTGGATTCACCCACTTCCTGGGGATGAGCGCTCCTGGCAGGCACTCATCCACCGCGGCACATTTTCAGCGGCTGTCCCGGTCCTCTGCAAAAAAGAATGCTGTTAGTCAGACGGGGGGCATGATGGGGAAAAATCGGGTCGAAGCATTCAGCGATGGCGTGATTGCCATCCTGATCACCATCATGGTGCTGGAATTGAAAATCCCGCACGGCGAGACGCTGGATGCACTGAAACCGCTGATCCCGGTATTCCTCAGCTACGTTCTCAGCTTTGTCTATCTCGGCATCTACTGGAACAACCACCATCACATGCTGCACACCTGCGAAAAGGTCACAGGGGCCATGCTGTGGGCCAATCTGCATCTGTTGTTCTGGCTGTCGCTGATTCCCTTCGTCACAGGCTGGATGGGCGAAAATCATTTCGGGCCGATGCCATCTGCGATTTACGGCGTGGTCTTGCTGATGTCCGCCCTCGCCTACTGGATACTCGAACGCCTGATTATCGCGTCACAAGGGCCGCAATCGCTGTTGAAACGCGCCGTCGGCAAGGACTGGAAAGGCAAGCTCTCGCCTGTCCTTTATGCCATTGCGATTCCGGCTGCATTCTGGCTGGAGTGGTTATCGATATCCCTGTACGTCTTCGTGGCTATCATGTGGCTGGTACCGGACAAGCGTATAGAGCGTGTTCTCGAACGCAGAGAGTAACTGCGCTCCTGTCTGAAGGACGATGGCATGAAAAATGCGGATCGGATTTCACTACAAGAGTGAAGCACGATCCGCATTTTCATAGGGAAAATACTAGTTAGCTCTTCAACGCATCCGGCACCTTGCCGCCGTTTTCTGCCAGCTTGATCATGACCTGTTTGTGCAGCCAGATATTCATAGCAGCGGAATCGTTGGTATCGCCTGAAAAATGCAACTCTTGCGCCAATGTTTTACGTGCAGTCAGGCTGCTGTCGAGATCAAGCAATTTCATCAGATCGACGATCGAGGTTTTCCAGTTCAGCTTTTGCGAATTTTTTGCGGCCATCCCATTCAGAATAACTTCTACATCGATCTGCTGAATTGATGCAACGGCGGGCGTAGCGGCGGCAGCAGCTGGCGTTGCTGCCGGCGCGGCTTCAGTGGGTGCCGGAGCGGCGTGTGAGGACGGGAAAATCTTGCTGAAAATCGTGCTTAGAATACCCATGGTCTGGCTCCTTTAGAGATAACTGCTGTTGAAAATCCTCGACTCATCCTTCTCTGAAGGATGAGTAAGTATGATGAGACGAAGTCCTATTTAAACAGACTTGCACACATTCAAATGTAAAGATTTCTAAACTTTTCAGTTTCTCCCGATGACTCGAACAGCTTGGGAGCAATCACCGGCAACCTGATTGGCGTACCGTCGGCAAGCGCATGCTGCCTTATCGTACGACCATCATCATGCTTTCGGCAAGGTCACGCCATGCTGCCCCTGATACTTGCCGCCCCTGTCCTTGTACGACACTTCGCACACTTCATCGCTTTCAAAGAACAATACCTGCGCACAGCCCTCGCCTGCGTAAATCTTCGCAGGTAGCGGCGTCGTGTTGGAAAACTCCAGCGTCACATAGCCTTCCCACTCAGGCTCGAAGGGCGTCACGTTGACGATGATGCCGCAGCGTGCGTAGGTCGATTTGCCAAGGCAGATCGTCAGCACATTGCGCGGGATGCGGAAGTATTCGATCGTGCGTGCTAGTGCAAACGAGTTCGGCGGGATGATGCAGACGTCGCTTTTGACATCGACAAACGAGTTTTCATCGAAGTTTTTCGGATCGACGATAGTGCTGTTGATGTTGGTGAATATCTTGAATTCATCGGCACAGCGAATATCGTAGCCATACGACGAGGTGCCATAGGAAACGATTTTCTGTCCATTCGCCTGACGCACCTGTCCAGGCTCGAACGGTTCGATCATGCCGGTTTCCTGCGCCATGCGGCGTATCCATTTGTCAGATTTAATCGTCATTTTTTCGGTGAAAAGGATGGTTATTGTGGAGTTTGCGCAATTTTACGCGAAATAGATGGCCATTCCATGATTTGAAGCAAGGATAAGGCGTCAGCGCTGCATGGTTTCCCAGACTTTTTGCAGTCGCTTGGCGGAAACCGGCATCGGCGTACGCAATTCCTGCGCAAACAGCGACACGCGCAATTCTTCCAGCAGCCAGCGGAACTCGGTCATCTTCGGATCGCCATGACGCTCCTTCAATGCCCGTTGCCACGGCGCGGCAGCCTGCTGCCACTCGGTCATTGCACGTACATCGCGCGTGGGATCGGCACGCAGTTTATCGATACGCACGTTGATCGCTTTCAGATACCGCGGAAAATGCGTGAGGTTGCTGTAGTCGGTTTCGGCAATAAAACGTTTGCCAACCAAACCTTGCAGCTGCGACTGAATATCAGTGACGGCCTGCGCATGTGCTTTCACGGTTTGCAGTTTCTTCGGCAAGGCATGGTATTCCGTCAGGATCAGGCCGAGCAGGCGTGCGATTTCGTTGACGAGCAAACCGAGACGCGATTTCCCTTCATCCTTGCGTGCATTGAATTCCTCTGCATTCTTCGGCAAGGGTTCCTGCAGGCAGGCGCGCTCCAGTCCGGCATTGATGATCTGTTCGCGCAGTTCTTCCTGCGAACCGAGCGCCATGAATTGCATGCCCATCTGCTGCAAACCGGGAATGTTCTTTTCCAGATATTTGAGCTGCTCTTTCAACTGCAAAGCCAGCAGGCGACGCAAACCTATCCGATGCACGCGTGCCGCTTCGGCAGGATCGTCGAATACTTCCAGGTCGCAGTGCGCACCTTTATCCACCAATGCCGGAAAGCCGATCAGCGTCTGTTTGCCTTGCTGGATTTCCAGCAGTTCCGGCAATTCGCCGAAGGTCCAGCCGGTCAGGTTTTGATGTGTGGTCGCATTGACTGCCTTGCCCGCAGCTACGGTGCCTGACTGTGCTGCAAGGACTTGGCCCGTCGTTTGCATTTTGCCGGTGGCGGAAACGGCTTTGCCTGTACCTGTCGATTGACCCACCAGGCTTCCTGCCAGCGGCATCGCCGTCTGCTCTGCAATACGCTGGAAACTTTCCCTCGCCTGTCCGCCGAATTCTACGCGCAAGGTCGCGAGGTTGCGCCCCATCTCCAGTTGGCGGCCATGCTCATCAATCATCTTGAAGTTCATGAACTGATGCGCAGGCAGCGTTTCCAGCTTGTAGTCGGTGCTCTTGGTCGCGATGCCGGTTTGCTCACGCACATCGGCGATCACAGCATCCAGCAGACTGCCTTTGCCGAATGCGTGGGCTTCGTGTATCCGGTCGCAGAAACCGGCGGCGAAATCCGGCAGCGGCACGCAGTGGCGGCGCAGTTTTTGCGGCAGCGATTTCAGCAGCAGATGCACTTTCTCCTTCAGCATGCCGGGTACCAGCCATTCGCAGCGATCGACTGAAACCTGATTCAACGCATACAAGGGCACTGTCAGCGTGACGCCATCGCGCGGCGTACCGGGTTCAAAGTGATAGGACAGCGCCATCTCGACGCCGGCGACATTCATCATCTTGGGAAACAGCTCGGTGGTGACGCCGGCGGCTTCGTGCCGCATCAGATCGTCGCGATTCAGATACAGCAGTTTCGGTTCTTTTGCCGTCGCGTCCTTGTGCCACTTTTCGAAACTGATGCCGTTGTGAATATCGGCCGGAATCAGCTTGTCGTAAAACGCAGCGATCAATTCATCATCGACCAGCACATCGAGGCGACGCGATTTGTGTTCGAGGTTTTCAATCTCGCGTATCAGCTTGTTGTTGTGTGCGAAGAACGGCGCACGCGTATCGAAGTCGCCGCCGACCAGGGCATCGCGTATGAATATCTCGCGCGCGTCGGATGGATTGATCAAGCCGTACTGAATGCGGCGCTGACTATAGACGACCAGACCGTATAGCGTTGCGCGTTCGTACGCCGACACCTGTGCTGTGCGCTTTTCCCAGCGCGGCTCGCCGTAGGATTTTTTCAGCAGATGGCCTGCCACACGCTCCAGCCATTCCGGCTGGATCTGCGCGATGCAGCGCGCATACAGACGCGTCGTATCGACCAGTTCTGCCGCCATGATCCATTTGCCCGCCTTCTTGATCAGCGATGAGCCCGGCCAGATGTGGAACTTGATGGCGCGCGCGCCAAGATAGTGCTGCTCCTCTTCTGACTTGAAGCCGATATTGCCGAGCAAGCCGGTCAGCAGCGCCGTATGCAATTGCTCGTAGGTTGCCGGTGCTTCATTCAAACGCCAGCCCTGCTCGCGCACGATGGTCAGCAATTGTGTATGCACGTCGCGCCATTCACGCAAACGCAGTTGCGACAGGAAGCTGGCGCGACATTCTTCCTGCAACAGGCGATTCGATTTTTTGTGTGCGATCGCATCCTCAAACCATTTCCAGATTTTGAGATAACTCTGGAATTCCGATTTTTCATCGGCAAACTTCTTGTGCGCATTATCCGCTGCCGCCTGCGCTTCCATTGGACGATCGCGCGGGTCCTGCACCGACAAGGCAGCGGCAATAATCAATACTTCGGTCAGGCAAACGTTATCTTTAGCCGCCAGGATCATGCGCCCTACGCGCGGGTCCAGCGGCAGACGTGCCAGTTCGCGACCCAGTTTGGTAAGACGATTCTCGTCATCGACTGCACCCAGTTCCTGCAGCAATTGATAGCCGTCGGCAATCGCGCGGCCTAATGGCGGCTCGATAAACGGGAAGGTTTCTACATCCGCGAGATGCAAAGACTTCATCCGCAAAATAACGGAGGCCAGCGACGAACGCAGGATTTCCGGCTCGGTGAATTTCGGCCGCAGCAGATAATCCTGTTCGTCGTACAGACGGATACAGACACCGGCAGCGACGCGACCGCAACGACCGGCGCGTTGGTTCGCCGCCGATTGCGCAATCGGTTCGATCTGCAACTGTTCGACCTTGTTGCGATAGCTGTAGCGTTTGACGCGTGCCAGACCCGCATCGACCACGTAGCGTATGCCGGGCACGGTCAGCGAGGTTTCCGCGACGTTGGTCGCCAGCACGATGCGGCGCGCATTCGACACCTTGAACACGCGCTCCTGCTCCTGCGCAGAAAGACGCGCGAACAATGGCAGAATTTCCACATGCGGCGGGTGATGCTTGCGCAAGGCTTCGGCAGCATCGCGAATTTCGCGCTCACCCGGCAGAAACACCAGCACGTCGCCCGAACCTATGCGCGCCAGCTCATCGACTGCATCGACGACCGCATCCATCAGGTCACGCTGACCGCGCTCCCTGGCCGCCAGCGCCGAGCGTCGCGCCTGCGCCGCATCCGAAGTTGCGTTTGGATTTGGCGCCGCCGCATTCTTGTCAAAGGCTTCAACCGGACGATAGCGCACTTCAACCGGGTACATGCGACCGGATACTTCTATCACCGGCGCCAGCTTGTCGCCTTTGCCAAAATGCCGCGCAAAGCGATCCGCGTCGATGGTCGCCGAGGTGATGATGACTTTCAGGTCGGGACGCTTGGGCAGCAACTGCTTCAGGTAACCGAGCAGGAAGTCGATGTTCAGGCTGCGCTCATGTGCCTCATCGATGATGATGGTGTCGTACTGCCGCAGCAAGGGATCGGTCTGCGTTTCCGCCAGCAAAATACCGTCCGTCATCAGCTTGATCCACGCGCCCTTGGTCAGCGTATCGTTGAAGCGCACCTTGAAACCGACGTGTTCGCCCAGTGGCGAGCCGATTTCCTGCGCAATCCTTTTGGCCGTTGACGAGGCCGCAATCCGGCGCGGTTGCGTATGACCGATCAGGCCGTTCAGTCCACGCCCGAGTTCGAGGCAAATTTTCGGCAACTGCGTGGTCTTACCAGAGCCGGTTTCACCGCTGACGATCACAACCTGATTGGCCTGAATGGCGCGCGCGATATCCTCGCGCTTGCCGGAAACCGGCAGCTCTTCAGGAAAAGTAATGACGGGCAGCGGATTGCGTAATGTAGTAACAGCAGCAGTAACAGCGGACGGCGCGGCGACAGTCGAGCCATCGCGCGCAGGACGATTACGGGCAACAGCGGGACGATTCTGCGTAGCGGCAGGATTTTTTGGGGTGGATTCTGGAGCGGACATGTAGAGCGGAATTATACAGAGCAGTGTCGTATTTCGTCCCTGAATCGCGCAATCGAAGCCTGTTGCTATGGTTATAATGTGCCTCATGGAAAATCCTGAACAATTCGTCCAGTGGCTGCGCTCGGTCGCGCCGTACATTCACGCCTTCCGCGGCAAAACCTTTGTGGTCGCCTTTCCCGGCGAACTGGTCATGGCCGGTGCACTACCGGTGCTGGCGCAGGATTTGTCGCTATTGCATGCGCTCGGCATCAAGGTCGTGATCGTGTACGGCTCGCGCCCGCAAGTCGAGGAACAGCTGGCGCTGCGGAACGTGGAAGCGCGTTTTCACAACGGCTTGCGCATCACCGATGCGGCGGCGCTGGAATGCGCGAAGGAAGCTGCCGGCGAATTGCGTCTCGATATCGAAGCGGCGTTCAGCCAAGGCTTGCCGAACACGCCGATGGCGCACGCAGCTATCCGCATCATTTCCGGCAATTTCGTTACCGCACGTCCGCTCGGCATCGTCGATGGCGTCGATCTGGAATTGACCGGTGTGACGCGCAAGATCGCTTACGAAGCCATCCACCCTATTCTGGCTGCCGGCGGCCTGGTGCTGCTGTCGCCGCTGGGCTTTTCGCCAACTGGCGAAGTCTTCAATCTGACAATGGAAGACGTGGCGGTATCGGCGGCCAAGGCGCTACGTGCCGACAAGCTGATCTTCATTACCGAAACGCCGATGATGATAGACAAGACCGGCGCTGAAATCCACGAACTGTCTTCACATCAGGTCGATGCCGTGCTGAATTACGATTGCGTGCCTGCCGATTCGGCTTTTTATCTGCAGCACGCGGTGCAGGCCTGCAACGGCGGCGTCCCGCGCGCGCACATCATCCCGTTTTCCACCGACGGTTCAGCCTTGCTGGAATTGTTTACGCATGATGGCGTCGGCACCATGGTTTCCTTTGAAAATCTGGAAAGCCTGCGCGATGCCACGATTGAAGATGTGGGTGGCATTCTGAAGCTGATCGAACCGCTGGAAGCCGATGGCACACTGGTCAAGCGCGGTCGCGAACTGATCGAACGCGAAATCAATTACTTCTCGGTCATCGAGCATGATGGCGTGATTTTCGGCTGTGCGGCGCTTTACCCTTTCCCTGCTGAAAAAATGGCAGAGATGGCGTGCCTGATCGTCAATCCGGAAGTACAAACGCAAGGCGACGGCGAACGTCTGTTGAAGCATATGGAAAACCGCGCACGCGCTGCCGGTTTGAAAAAACTGTTTGTGCTGACGACACGTACCGCGCACTGGTTCCTCAAGCGCGGCTTCGTTCCGGCTACCGTGGACGACCTGCCGAAAAACCGCCAGCAAATGTACAACTGGCAGCGCAAATCCCTGGTTTTCACAAAAAATCTATAATGGCATCAGTTCAATACGCCGTTGCTCATCGCTGAGCGGCGGCATCAACTCAACCGGCTTGTGTAACAGCTACACAGCGGGCAATACAAAGGATAGCAACATGACACGCATGGTTCACTGCATCAAACTCGACAAGGAAGCCGAAGCACTGGATTTTCCGCCGTATCCGGGCGAACTCGGCAAACGTATTTACGAAAGCGTATCGAAAGAAGCATGGGCAGCCTGGCTCAAGCATCAAACGATGCTGGTCAATGAAAACCGTTTGAATCTGGCCGATGTGCGTGCACGCAAGTATCTGGCGACGCAAATGGAAAAACATTTCTTCGGCGAAGGTGCGGACGCAGCACAAGGTTACGTACCGCCAACAGAATAAGAGGTCTCGTCTTTGGCGACGATCATAAAAAGCCCGTCTGATAAATCAGGCGGGCTTTTTTAATCCATTACCCGGCTTCAGAAAAACCGGATTTTCCCAGTCTCTACATCCAGCATTGCACCAATCACCTTGACCTGGCCTTTTTGCGCCATCTCACGCAACACCGGACTCTTGTCCAACACTGCTTTGACATTCAGCTTCACATTGTTCTCTGCGACTTCATCGACAAAGTGATGATTCTTCGATGAGCGGTCACTGCCATGCACGTCCGGCGTCATGTTGACTGCAGGACGAATCTTGTTCAGCAGTTGCGTCAGATTGCCCAGTTCCGCAGCATCGCATGCACCCTTAACGCCACCGCAATGCGTATGACCGAGAACGACGATCAGTTTGGTTCCCACAACTTTGGAGGCATATTCCAGGCTGCCGAGAATATCGTCATTGACGACATTGCCCGCCACACTGGCAACAAACAAATCGCCCACGCCTTGATCGAATACTTGCGCTGGCGCCGAACGCGAATCGATGCAACTCACAATACTCGCCAGTGGAAACTGGCCATCGTGACCGGTTGCCTTCACCTGCGCCGGCAAGTCGCGCTTGATGGCATTCCCGGATACAAAACGTGTGTTGCCATCCTTGAGCGCTTGCAAAGCCTGATCTGCACTCATTTGAGTCAATTTCGCCTTGGTCATGACAGCCGGATCGGCTGCGATGGTAGCGGATGGTTGATGTGCGCAGGCGAACAAGGCCATGCTCAAGACCAGCACACTTGCAGAACGAGCCAAATGAAAAACCTTGCGAGGCAAGGCACCGGATACAGAAGAATTATGTTTCATTGATAAGCGCTCCATGATTGAACCCGCCGCGCAAAACAGCGCGGTATTGTTTTTTAGTTGATTTTTTCGACGACAGAAGGTTGGCCCAATGTCCGAATTGT
This sequence comes from Herminiimonas fonticola, assembly GCF_040395855.1. Taxonomy (GTDB): domain Bacteria; phylum Pseudomonadota; class Gammaproteobacteria; order Burkholderiales; family Burkholderiaceae_D; genus Oxalicibacterium; species Oxalicibacterium fonticola_A. The sequence continues at coordinate 9,033 of NZ_JBEBPO010000030.1, forward strand.
CCGCAAAAAAATGAGACGATCAGATTAACATCAGTATTATCAAAAAAGCATGTTATTTATCTGGAAGCATGTGTGTGCATTCGCGCCAGCAATAAAAAAACCGCCGAAATATCGGCGGTTTTTTTGAAAAGTGATTCCGTCTCCTGGCTTCAGGGACGCGCTATCGGCTCTATCCTGCGTTCATACAGGGAAGTCGTCGCCTTCAGAATTTCACGCAACAGCACCAGGAAGCTGCCAACCAGGCACAACATCGCCAACACAAAAAATGTCGCAATGAATTTGGATAGTTCGATGCTCAATGCATCGCCGATAAAAAGCGAAATGATCACCAGGCTGACCATCAGCGCACATGCGGTACTCAGCGTAATGGCACGATTGATCAAGTGCGCGCGTGGATACAGGGTAACCAGCTCCGCTTTCAAATCCGGGTGATGGATGGGATCAACGGTACGCAACTTTTCTTCTAACACACGCGAGCGATCGGTAATCCGGCCCAGACGATTGGTCAGCACCATCAGATTGGTGCCGACGCCGGTCAGCAGGAACACGGGAGCCACCGACAATTGAATGATGTGGCCAATATCGCCGACTTGAATTTCCATAGCTTTTCTAGAGAGTAAACACGAAATAAAATATATAACAATCGGGCCTGCGTTGCCTAGAGCCGATTGCGTCATCATACGCGTATTGCACAGCAATATACATGCCCGGGGAAAACTTCCCCAGCCTGAAAATCATCCGGAATTACGTCGGCCCGCGTGCTTATTTTTTAGGCTGTTCGCCACCCAGAGCCTGCACCAGATCGGCCAGCATGCGGCCCAGCTCGCCGGTCATCAGCATCACATCCGAATCGAAGCGCTCGTCATCGTTTTGTGCCGTGGTATCGGTGTTTTCCTTGATGACATCCAGCGGGGCAACGCGCTTGATGGTCAGCGACTCAGTCAGCACGAAGGAAATCTTGTCGGCCCAGGACATCGCCAGCCGTGTGCATTGCTTGCCGGCAGCGATATGACGCTGCACATCTTCGGCTTCCAGCGTATGACGCACATAGCGCACAGTCGCCTTGCCCTCGCCGGTGGAGCGCAACTCGGTGTCCTGATCGACGGTAAATCCGCTCGGCGCTTCATCCGTCAGCAGCCACTGCGTCATCGCCGTCACCGGCGACTGCACGACGTGCAGCGTATCCAGCGGCAGCTTGTCTACCGATTTGATCAACAGCTTGATCACTTCATCGGCTTTTGCCGGGCTGCCGGCATCGACTACCAGCCAGCCGTTGACCGGATCGATCCAGACCCAGGTCTGGCGCCAGATGCTGAAGGCGCGCGGCAGCAACTCGTCGGTGACGTCTTCCTTGAGTTCCTTCATCTGCTTGCGGCCGGGCTTGAAACCCTGCTGCTCTTCGATTTCGGCAGCCTTGATCTTGGTGACTTGATTGATCACGGTGGTCGGCAGCAATTTCTTTTCGGTGCCGAGCAGCAGCATGATTTGTTTATTCAGAGAATAAACCAGCGCGCCGTTTTCGCGCGGCGATACCCAACCCTGGCTTTGCATATCCAGACTGCTGCAAGGCTGGAACGCGTGCGGTGCAAGATCGGTTTCCAGCTGTTCGGCAGTAATGGCCCATGGCGCAGGAAGACGGTATATCTGAAGATTCTTGAACCACATGGCTAGTCCCGAAAAAAAAGGGGCTATTCTACACGCGCCCTCATGCAGAACTGCATATAAAATTCACGCAACGTGCCGCGCAGACCGTTACATTTGTAGTGGCAAACAGCACTGTAGCCTGCGCGGCAGCAGGTATAATACCCAGCACGCAATCTCTGCAGGCACTGTGTTCCCGGAACAAAGTTACCCTTTAGAAATTGGCTAGAAAATTTCAAGGCAATCCAGCATCATCAACTACCGTTTCCATGTCCAAAAGCTCATCTCGCAAACCGATTGAAATCAAGATTTCCACCGTTGTCGCCGTCTCCGCAATTTTGCGCGAAGTCGATCTGGGCGTACTCGACGCCGCCATGCAGGAAATGACCGGCGGCAATGTTGATTTTTTCGAAGATGAGTTCACCGTCATCGATATCGGCGCACTCGCAGCAACCCATCCAGCGATAGACTGGCATGCCATCACCACGCTGCTGAAGGCATATCGCCTGAACGCCGTTGCCGTGCGCAATGCCACGCCGGAGATGGAAGCCGATATCCTCGCGCATGGCCTGAGCCTGGACGGCCCGCTCAAGGTGCCTGCGCCAGCGGCAGAGATAAAAGCATCGGCACCGGTGCAGGCTGAAATAGAACTCGACAGTGCCGACGTTGCGGTGGAAATAGCGCCGGCAGTACAGCAGGCGGCACAGCAAGCAGCTCACGCTGCGGCACCCGCGCAATTTGCCGCCAACACCATGATCGTCGATACGCCGGTGCGGGCCGGCCAGCGCATCTATGCGCGCGGCGCCGATCTGATCATTACAGCTGCCGTCAACAACGGCGCCGAAGTCATCGCCGACGGCAGCATACACATCTATGCGCCCTTGCGCGGCCGTGCACTGGCTGGCGCCAGCGGCAATATCGAAGCACGCATTTTTACTTTAAGCATGGAAGCAGAACTGGTCTCGATCGCCGGCATGTATCGCACGTTTGAGGATGGCTTTCCGGCAGACCGCAAACAGCAAGCCACGCAAGTCCGGCTGGTAGGCAATCGTATCGACATGCTGCCTATCAAGGCAGCGGCATAAATTCAATTATTTAACGAAAGGGGTTTCCTTTGGCAAAAATCATCGTTGTAACGTCGGGTAAAGGCGGCGTCGGCAAAACCACTTCGAGCGCAAGCTTTGGCTCCGGTCTGGCGCTGCGCGGACACAAAACCGTCATCATCGATTTCGATGTCGGCCTGCGCAACCTCGATCTGATCATGGGTTGCGAACGCCGCGTGGTGTACGACCTGATCAATGTCGTCAACAAGGAAGCCACGCTGAATCAGGCGCTGATCAAGGACAAGCATTGCGACAATCTGTTCGTCCTGCCGGCTTCGCAAACGCGCGACAAGGATGCGTTATCGGAAGACGGTGTCGAACGCGTGCTGCAGGATCTGGCCGCCATGGATTTCGATTTCATCATCTGCGATTCGCCGGCCGGTATCGAACACGGCGCCGTGATGGCGCTGACTTTTGCCGATGAAGCGATCATCGTCACCAATCCGGAAGTGTCTTCGGTACGCGATTCGGATCGCATCCTCGGCATCATCCAGGCAAAATCGCGCCGTGCACAAAACGGCGGCGAACCGGTCAAGGAACATTTGCTGATCACCCGCTACGTGCCGAAACGCGTCGAAGCAGGTGAAATGCTGTCTCACACCGATGTGCAGGAAATCCTGCGCATTCCGCTGGTCGGCATCATCCCGGAATCGGAATCGGTATTGCATGCATCAAACGCCGGCAATCCGGCGATTCATATTGAAGGTAGCGAAGTATCAGAAGCGTACAAGGATGTCGTATCGCGCTTTCTTGGCGAAGAAGTTCCACTGCGCTTTACCGACTACGAAAAGCCAGGTTTCCTGCAAAGAATTTTTGGGAGTAAGTAATCATGGCGCTTCTGTCATTTCTGTTCAACACGAAACCAAAAACCGCATCCGCCGCCAAGGAGCGCCTGCAAATCATCATTGCGCGCGAACGCAATGGTCGCGCAGGCCCCGACTTCCTGCCTGCCCTGCATCAGGAATTGATCGCCGTGATTTCGAAATACGTGAAGGTCAATCCGGATGACATCAAAATTTCACTGAACAGCCAGGGCAATCTGGAAGTACTGGATGTCAATGTGGTGCTGCCGGATGCGTAAAATCTTCCGCTGATACATCCCTGCGCAGTTCCCGGCACACGCCCCGCGTGATTCGGGAACTGCCGCTCCCTGCTGTAAAAGCGCATATGCATCACGCGCTGCAAGATACCGTATCATTTCACATCGCTCATTTTTTTCAGGAACACTCATGAAAACCAAAGCCGCCGTCGCCTGGAAAGCAGGACAACCGCTGACCATCGAAGAAGTCGAATTGGGCGCACCGCGCGAAGGCGAAGTGCTGGTCGAGATCAAGGCCACCGGCATCTGCCATACCGATTACTACACACTCTCCGGTGCCGATCCCGAAGGAATCTTCCCTGCCATCCTCGGCCATGAAGGCGCCGGTGTCGTCGTCGAAGTCGGCCCGGGCGTCAAAAGCCTGAAGAAAGACGATCACGTCATTCCGCTGTACACGCCGGAATGCCGCGAATGCAAATTCTGCCTGTCGCGCAAAACCAATCTGTGCCAGAAAATCCGTTCTACGCAGGGCCGTGGCCTGATGCCGGATGCGACCAGCCGTTTCTCGATTGACGGCAAGCCGCTGTTTCACTACATGGGCACATCCACGTTCTCCAACTACATCGTGGTGCCGGAAATCGCACTGGCAAAAATTCGTGAAGATGCACCGTTCGACAAGGTTTGCTACATCGGTTGCGGCGTCACGACCGGCGTCGGCGCAGTGTTGTTTACTGCAAAAGTGGAAGCTGGTGCAAACGTGGTCGTGTTCGGTCTCGGCGGTATCGGCCTCAACGTGATTCAAGCTGCGAAGATGGTCGGTGCCGACAAGATCATCGGCGTCGATTTGAATCCGGCACGCGAAGCGATGGCACGCAAGTTCGGCATGACGCACTTCATCAATCCGAGCAAGGTTGAAAACGTGGTCGATGCCATCGTCCAACTGACCGACGGCGGCGCTGACTACAGCTTTGAGTGCATAGGCAATGTGCACACGATGCGCCAGGCACTGGAATGCTGTCACAAGGGCTGGGGCCAGTCTATCGTGATCGGCGTGGCCGAAGCCGGCGCAGAAATCAGCACCCGCCCATTCCAGCTGGTCACCGGCCGCGAATGGAAAGGCTCCGCCTTCGGCGGCGCGCGCGGCCGTACCGACGTACCGAAAATTGTCGACTGGTATATGGAAGGCAAGCTCAACATCGACGATCTGATCACGCATACATTGCCACTGGAACGGATCAATGAAGGTTTCGATTTGATGAAGAGCGGCGAATCAATCCGTTCGGTTGTGATTTACTAAATTTGCGGGGAAGAAGTGGAACTCATCAGTCAGCATAAATGCTTTAACGGTATTCAAAGCTTTTACAAACACGAATCGACATCGACCAGCTTGCCGATGACGTTTTCAGTCTATGAACCGCCACAAGCGAAACTGCACAAAGTACCGGTGCTGTTTTATCTGGCCGGTCTGACCTGTACCGACGAAACCTTCATGATCAAGGGCGGCGCACAACGCTATGCTGCTGAACACGGCATCATGCTGGTCACCATGGATACCAGCCCGCGCCGCACCGGCATCAAGGGTGCGGGAGAAAGCTGGGACTTCGGCCACGGCGCAGGTTTTTATATCGATGCCACGCAGGAACCATGGTCGGCCTGCTTCCGCATGGAATCCTATGTCGTGCAGGAATTACGCAACATCATCATCAACAATTTCCCTGCACGCGCTGATCGTATCGGCGTATTCGGGCATTCGATGGGCGGCCACGGCGCATTGACGCTCTCATTGAAATATCCGGAGATTTACAAATCGGTATCCGCTTTCGCGCCGATCACGGCACCGACTGAAGTACCGTGGGGACAAAAAGCGTTTTCGGCTTATCTGGGGCCTGATCAGTCAAACTGGTTGCAGCACGATGCAAGCGCGTTGATGCGTACGCGCAAGACCCCATTCCCGCAAGGCATCCTGATCGATCAAGGTCTGGACGATCAATTCCTGGATGAACAGTTGAAACCGCATCAGTTTGAAGCAGCATGCTGGGCGGCAGATCAGCCGCTGACGCTGCGCCGTCATTCCGGCTACGATCATAATTACTATTTCATTTCAACCTTCATGCAGGATCACATCGCGTTTCACAGCGCCATCCTGAATCAGTAACTACGATGGGCCGAATCTGCAGCATTCAAAGTGCTGCAGACAAATAAAAAGGGATTCTGCAACAAGGCGATTTACTCGCCTCCCTGCGAAATCCCTTTTTGTTATCCGCGTGTTGCGGATAAGCCTTCTTCAAACTTTAAAACTCTTCCCATTCATCGCCGCCAGCTGCAGGTGCTTTAGGCGCTGCAGCTTTCTTCGATTCCGTCACTGCCAGCGATGAGGATGACGAAGATTTTTTAACCGGCGCAGCAATCGGTTTGTGCATGGCGGTCGATTGCACGGTACGCGGCGCAGCTGACTGTGTTACCGCATAGCCACTGCCAACGCGGAACACACTGACAGCTTCTGCCAGATTCTTGGCCTGATCCTGCAGGGATTCTGCGGCGGCGGCGGCTTCTTCCACCAGTGCAGCATTCTGCTGCGTAACCTGATCCATCTGGCTGACAGCCTGATTGACCTGCTCGATACCGTCGCTTTGCTCCTGGCTGGCAGCGGTAATCTCGGCCATGATGTCGGCGACGCGTTTGACGCCATCGACGATTTCATCCATCGTGGTACCGGCTTCTGCCACCAATTTGCTGCCTGCATCGACCTTCTCAACTGAATCGCCGATCAAGGCCTTGATCTCTTTTGCCGCGGCAGCCGAACGTTGCGCCAGATTGCGCACTTCCGTTGCCACCACCGCAAAGCCGCGACCCTGCTCGCCGGCACGTGCTGCTTCAACAGCAGCATTCAAGGCCAGAATGTTGGTCTGGAATGCGATGCCGTCGATGACGCCAATGATGTCGACAATTTTCTTCGCCGAGTTGTTGATGGCACCCATGGTATCGACCACTTGCGACACCACCGCACCGCCCTTCACTGCAACCGTCGAAGCTGCCACCGCCAGCTGATTTGCCTGACGCGAGTTATCGGCATTCTGTTTCACGGTCGATGTCAGTTCTTCCATCGAGGAAGCGGTTTCTTCCAGCGAACTGGCCTGCTGTTCGGTACGCGAGGACAGATCCAGGTTGCCGCTGGCAATTTCGCTCGATGCAGTTGCAATCGTATCGGTGCCAAGGCGAATCTGTGAAACTGTGCGCACCAGGTTTGCCTGCATGCGACCCAATGCGCTGAGCAGCAGTCCTGGTTCATCCTGCGTTGCCGCCATATCGCTGCGCGCTGTCAGATCGCCTTCCGCTACCGATTCGGCCACTTTCAGGGCTTCATGCAAAGGACGTGTGATGCCCACTGTCAGGCGCCATGCGATGAGCGCACCCAGCAGAATCGCGATCACAGCGCCTATGATCAGTGTCATCCGGCCGGACACGTAATCGGCAGTGATCGATTCGTCTGCCAGTTTGACTTCGTTTTCATAGTAGCCAAGCACGTCTTTTACGCTATCAACGTAAGCATCCAGTGCCGGCACCATTTTTGTGTCGATCATCTGATTGGCTTCAGTGATATCGCCGCTGGCCTTGACCGCAAGAATCGACTTGCGGATATCAATGTAAGTACTACGTTTTTTGGCTACTTCGGCAAACAGCTCTTTTTCCTTGTCGCTATTGATGCGATCTTCAATACTTTTTTGAATCTCGGTAATCTGTTTGCTCTGTGCGGTAATCGCTTTCTGGAAGAATTCCTGCGCTTCCGGATTCGATGCCTTCACCAATGCCAAAGTACGCGACGCGTTGACGCTGGTTCCCAGCAACCAGTTTTGTGCTGATTTTTGCATACCCAGCGAATCATCCACCAGGTGACGGCTCGCACCGTTGATGTTTTCCAGACGCATGATGCCGGTGGCACCCATAGCCGCGACCAACAACAGGATCAAACCGAATCCCAGCCCCAGACGAGTACCTATTTTCATATTTGCGATGCGCACGGTGTTTTCTCCAAAATTGTTTTTTTATACTCAAGCATTGTTGCTATTTCATCAGAGTGTCCATCATGCAAGCGACATTCTGAAAATAAAACTGACATCGCAAAAGCTGTCATACGTTTGTCATATAACGGCTACTAATACACAAGCTTGACGGTGAATGAGCGATAAATCGAAAAAATAAACAGGGATTTAAAAAAAGCTTGAAGACATGCATTTGCTTCATCGTGCAGGTTGACAAAAAACCGGCGAATCCGCCTTTCAGCAATCATCGTTGAACGCTTGCAGCTTGCGTCTTCAGTGTCTCTTGTTCTATTTTTTACAGCGTATCGCTATCCGTCGGGCTATTTATATCCATCTTTTTATTCATCGAAGATGAGCAATAAATAAGAGGGAGCAATGTTGCTGGCCGGAACTTTACACCCGATTTATCCAAATAAACAGATCAATGAAACCATACATTGACAAAAGGGAATCAGGCGCAAGGCATGAACCCGCCAGATTGAAGTGCCTCTGCAGCGGATGCATTAGAACCGTTCATAACCTTTCAGATAACGCCATTGCCCGGCTGGCAAGCTCGCCATCGGTATGCGTGCAATACGGATGCGTTTCAGATTGAGCAGCTTCAAACCCACCATTTCGCACATGTGCGCAATCTGCCCGCGCTGCCCGGCTTTCAGTGCAAAGCGCAAGCGCGTTTCGTTTTGCCAGCTGACCTTGATCGGTGGTAAAGGCTTGCCATTGAAATTCAAACCATGATTCAGCAATGCCAAACCATTCGGTATCAAATCGCCGCTGACTTCCGCAATGTATTCCTGTTCTACCGTTGCCGCATCATCGACCAATTTGCGCGCGACATGCCAATCCTGCGTGAAAACCATGAGGCCGCTGGCGTATGTTTCCAGCACATCGGCAGGCTTCAATTCGCTGGTATGTTTTTTCAGAAAGCGTATGCCGGAACGATCTTCCGCATACAGGTTTTCCGGCGTGATCAGTCGCAAGGCGGCATCTGCATCGAGGCCGGCCGGCTTGTGCAACAGGATAGTGACGGGGGTGATCGCGACCAGAGTCGCATCGGGGGAAAGCTGAATCGCCTGCTGTGCGGAAACGCGGTGACCGGGCTCTTCAATCACCACGCCGTCCACCGTCACCCAGCCGCCTTCAATATATTGTTCGGCTTCGCGACGCGAACAGGGCACAGCGTCGGCGACGCGCTTGGCGAGGCGTATGGAATCGGTCATGTGCTGGCAATCTGAAAAAGATGGGTATTGTCAGCCTGCCGCACATCTATCGCAAGCGTTTTAGCGCCTGCGTCGCACATCTTCACGAATGACAGAGTGCGGCCTCGCCTCTGCAGATAAATATCTGATTTATGCAGTACAGCTTGGTGCGCACATCAGCTTGCGCACCAGACCTGGCCTACTGGCTTAGGCGGCCTTGCTGTCGACTGCAGCGGCTTTCGGTGCCAGGCTCACGTTCCCGGAAGGAATGCCTTCGCTTTCCCATTGATCGAACTGGGCCATCACGGCTGCGTATGTTTGCTGGCTGATTTCAGGCAGTTTTCCACCCAGCATTTCCGTCGCCTGCTTGAAGCCTTTTTCAACTGCTGCACGCACTGCCGCCAGTTTCGCAGGATCGTCACCGATGGAAGCCTTGGCAAAATTCAGGATGCGTTCGGCAACCTGGCGCACACCCATTTCACCATCTTCGGCAATCGCAGCCTTGGCTTTTTCTATAGAGGCCGCATCGGCAGTCAGTTTTTGTTCGCCACTGACTACTTTGGCGATATCCAACCCTTGCTGCTCGATCAAAGGCAGGATCAGATTGATGATTTCCTGTACCTTGCGATTGGACTCTTCCAGCAGGGTCGCGATATCCGTGCGCGTTTGCGCAATATTAGTACGCGGGTTCGGGTAAGTGGCAGCATCCGTTGCCTGCTCGCCCAGCGTTACCTTGTCACCAGGCGGGGCGTCGTTTTTTTCGGTTTGGCGCGGCTGATTTTCGCGAGTGGATGCGGCAGCGGCAGGTATCGTGGCAGGGCGTGGCGCGCTGTTTGCGATGTTGTTTGCAATGGTGGTCATGATAGATCCTTATTTGTATATCAAGCTGATCCTGAAAAATGATCGCATTGACAACATCATTGATGAACTTGCCACGATCGTATTAGGTATATCGGCGCGAAAATGAAAAAGCTGAGTATTGTTTACATTCCGTTAACAATTGTTTTCTTTTAAGACAACTTTATTTCACGTTCAGAAAAGTGAATCAGGCTTATCGCAAGCCCGCTATCGTCGCCATCGGCCAAAGCTGTCATACTGTGGCCTTCTTCGCCAACGGCGACATGACAGCCCCTTCCGGCCACGTCATTTCCGATATTGCATTCCATGAGCACTCAGCCAAAAAATCTGTTTTCGTATGCCGTCAAACGTTCGCCCAAGGGCAAGACGGTGGCACCTTTCCTGCCGATGTCACGTGCCGAGATGGATACGCTCGGCTGGGATAGCTGCGATGTGATTCTGGTGACCGGCGATGCCTACATCGATCACCCAAGCTTTGGCATGGCGCTGATCGGACGATTGCTGGAATCGCAGGGATTCCGCGTCGGCATTATCAGCCAGCCGGATTGGCTGTCAGCCGAACCGTTCCGCGCACTCGGCAAACCGAATCTGTATTTCGGCATCACGGCCGGCAATATGGATTCGATGGTCAACCGTTATACGGCCGATCGAAAAATTCGCTCCGACGATGCATACACGCCGCACGGCGAAGCCAACAAGCGCCCGGATCGCGCGCTGACCGTCTATTCGCAGCGTGTGCGTGAAGCCTATCCCGGCGTCAATGTCGTCATCGGCAGCATCGAGGCCAGCCTGCGTCGTATCGCACATTACGATTACTGGTCGGACAAGGTGCGCCGTTCGGTGCTGCCGGATTCCAAGGCAGACATCCTGATCTTCGGTAATGCAGAGCGTGCACTGGTCGATCTGACGCATCGCGTCGCGGCAGGCGAACCTATCTCGTCCATACGCGACCTGCGCGGCACGGCCTTCATGGTGCCATCGGGCTGGAAACCGACACCGGAATGGGTGGAGGCGAACTCCACGCGTGTCGATACGCCAGGCAAAGTGGAAGCGCATCCCGATCCGTATGAAATGAAGATGAAAAATACGGAAGGCTGCAAAACCGACGATGCTGATTCAACAGTCGTAGCAGCACCCGTCGAACCCGCCGTCAAAGTCATCAAGATCATGAGCCGCGAAGAACGTCGCGAAGCCGAGAAGGAAGTGCGCAACAAGACCGTCGTGCGCCTGCCCTCCTATGAGGTGATCAAGGACGATCCGGTTTTGTATGCGCATGCATCGCGCGTATTCCATCTGGAATCCAATCCCGGCAATGCACGCGCTCTGGTGCAGGCACACGGCGAACGCGACGTCTGGCTCAATCCGCCGCCGCTGCCGCTGGCGATGGATGAAATGGATGGCGTCTACGACATGAACTATGCACGCGCACCGCATCCAAGCTACGGCAAGGCAAACATTCCTGCGTGGGAAATGATTCGTTTCTCGGTCAACATCATGCGCGGCTGCTTCGGCGGCTGCACCTTCTGCTCGATCACCGAACATGAAGGCCGCATCATCCAGAGCCGTTCCGAACCATCCATCCTGCGCGAAATCGAACTGATACGCGACAAGACCAAAGGTTTTACCGGCACCATTTCCGATCTGGGCGGCCCGACCGCGAACATGTATCGCCTGGCATGCAAGGACAAGCGCATCGAGGAATCATGCCGTCGCCTGTCCTGCGTCTATCCAAGCATCTGCTCGAATCTCGGCACCGATCACAGCAAGCTGATCCAGCTGTATCGCAAGGCACGCGCGATTCCCGGCATCAAAAAAATCCTCGTCAGTTCCGGCCTGCGTTACGACCTGGCAGTACGTTCGCCGGAATACGTGAAAGAACTGGTCACGCATCACATCGGCGGTCTGCTGAAGATCGCGCCTGAGCATTCGGAAGAAGGCCCGTTGTCAAAGATGATGAAGCCGGGCATGGGTGCTTACGACAAGTTCAAGGAACTGTTCGAGAAGTATTCGAAGGAAGCCGGCAAGGAACAGTACCTGATCCCCTACTTCATCGCGGCGCATCCAGGCACCACCGATGAAGACATGTTGAACCTAGCTCTGTGGCTGAAGAAAAATAATTTCCGCCTCGATCAGGTGCAAACCTTCATGCCGACGCCGATGGCACTGGCAACGACGATGTATCACACACGCAAGAATCCCCTGCGCAAAGTGACGGAAGATTCGGAAGCAGTCGAGACCGTACGCACCGGCAAAATTCGCAAACTGCACAAGGCCTTCCTGCGCTATCACGATCCGGACAACTGGGAAATGCTGCGAGAAGGCTTGCAGCGCATGGGGCGCAGTGATTTGATCGGCAGTGGCGAACATCATCTTGTTCCACGTCATGATGCCGGCAACCGCAGCCTGGCAATTGCCGAACGCCGTCGCGAAACGCCGGGACCAAATCAGCTGGCCAAGAAATTCGGCCAGAACAAACCTCGCCCAGGCGCTGCAGTTCAACGTACACCGGTTGCGCGCAGTACGACTGGTCGCGTCATCGTTGCTGCAAAACCTGCACGCAAAGGTATGCCAATTACAGCAAAAGGCGGCCGCAAATAAACGTTGCGGCTCGTCCGTTTTGTAGCTGCCTGTACTTTGATATTTTGATCCAGATCATTGGATAGCAAAATTCATTCATCTTTTTATTCGCAGCTGTAAAAAATCCTGTCACCCTACCTGATTGTCTATTTTCGGTTATTCTTCCGCCAAAGTTACCGCGCTTGATCAGGCGGAATATCGATAGAGGATCACCAATTGAGCAATTTATTCACGCGCCGACTCGCGCTAGTGGCAAGCGATGCACATCGCAGCTTGCTGGGTCAGGGACGCCGAGGCATAGAACGGGAAACCCTGCGCGTCGATATGCAGGGGCGTCTCGCCATCGATCCGCATCCGCCTGCGCTCGGCTCCGCATTAACCAATCCGCAAATCACCACCGATTACTCCGAATCCCTGCTGGAGTTCATCACTCCTGCAGAACATGATGTCGCTACCGCACTGGACGAGCTGGATCGCATTCATCGTTTCACCAATGCCAAACTGGAGCATGAATTATTGTGGAGTCAGTCCATGCCGTGCATCTTGCCGGATGAGGCAGATATTCCCATCGCCTGGTATGGCAACTCGCATATCGGCATGATCAAGCACGTCTACCGGCGCGGCCTTGCACTACGCTACGGCAAGGCCATGCAATGCATCGCCGGCCTGCACTATAACTATTCGCTGTCGGAAGATTTGTGGCGCGTATTGAAGAAAGACGAAAACAGTGCGTCAGACGACAAGACCTACCAATCCGAAAGCTATATTGCACTGATACGCAATTTCCAGCGTTACAGCTGGCTGCTGATGTATCTGTTCGGCGCATCGCCGGCGCTGGCTACGCATTTTCTGCGCGGCCGTCAGCACCAACTGGAAACACTATCCGACGATACGCTGTACCTGCCTTATGCGACCAGTTTGCGCATGAGCGATCTCGGTTATCAGAACAATGCGCAAGCCGGCTTGATGCCACCGTATAACGATCTGGAAAGTTATATGCGCAGCCTGTCGCGCGCGGTGCGGCAGCCCTATCCTGCCTACGAGGCGATCGGCACCCGGCGCGATGGCGAATGGATACAGCTCAATACCAATCTGCTGCAAATCGAAAACGAGTATTACGCCACGATACGCCCCAAACGCGTGATCAACAGCGGCGAACGGCCGGTCGAGGCGCTATGCGCGCGCGGCGTGCAATACATCGAAGTGCGCTGCATGGATATCGACCCGTTCGAGCCTCTCGGCATCAGTCTCGAAACCTCACGCTTCCTCGACGCCTTCCTGCTGTTCTGTGCGCTGGATGAAAGTCCGTTCACGGATGAAGCCAGCAATCGCGAGAAAACGGAAAATTTCGCACGTACCGTCAAGGAAGGACGCAGCCCCGGCTTGCTCCTGCAACGCGATGGAGCACCGATCGCATTGCAGGATTGGGGCCTGGAACTGCTGGAGAAAATCCAGGCAGTCGCCAATGTACTGGACGCCACCAGCAAAGATGAACAGCATGCGCGTGCACTCGCCACGCAAAAAGAAAAACTGCTGCATCCTGAGTTGACGCCTTCCGCACGGGTGCTGGCGGAACTGCAAACGACAGATAAATCGTTCGAGCAATTCGGCCTGCGCCAGAGCATTGCGCATGCCCAATACTTCCGTGCACGTCCATTGAGCACGGAAGAAAATGCGTATTTCAATACGCTGGCGCAGAACTCCATTGCCGAGCAGGCGGAGATGGAACGCACGCAGAGCGGAGATTTCGATGCTTTCGTTCTTGCCTACAGCACAAGAACGCCACAGCAACTGTGTGACTGATTTTTTCCGCACGCAAAAAGCCTGCATATCTGACTGGATATGCAGGCTTTTTTCATGCTCTCCGGCATTCATTCCTGATTACGTGCGAGACGCGACAGTAGTGACGACCCCTCACTACAACGGCAGATCGGCATCAAGAATGTTGATACTCATAAATATTTTTCCTGAAAACCGCATTAAGGAACTGTGTTCGTTAGCGTACAGACCGTCCCCATTGCATCTCGGTAATCTTGCTCCATCGACGCGCCTTGCTGCTATGCGAAACGTCGGCAGCTGACTTCATGCCTTGTATGGAGTTGCAGCATTCAGATAGTACGCAGCGCCACTCAAACGAGTATCGCCTGCTGCAAAGATAAATCAACTGGAGAAAATGATGAATAAATCAAAATGGATCACCGCATTGTTCGCCGCCATGATGCTGACCACAGTCGTTGGTTGCGCATCAACGGATAAAAGAGAAGGGACAGCCGAATATATCGACGACAGCCTCATCACCACCAAGGTAAAAGCGGCGATCTTGAATGAACCTGGTTTGAAATCCACTGAAATCAATGTGGAAACCTTTAAGGGCACAGTGCAGCTGAGCGGCTTTGTCAGCGAAAAACAGGATATCGCCAAAGCCGGCGCAGTGGCGCGTGGCGTCAAAGGCGTACAAGCGGTGAAAAACGATTTGCGTTCAAAATAAACACCAGCCGGAGAAATCGCCACGGTGATTTCTCCGGCTGTTATTGCCTTCCCGCACACGAAATCGAGGGCAATAACAAAACGATTGTTAACAAATGCGCTGATTTTTTCCTGCGTCAACGCATTCACGCTGACTGCGTTATATTTACCTGCAACAAATAAATTGCTGCGCCGGGCACCAAAGTGCCATGCCGCAATCCAACTATTGCGTTTGTCCGATTGATTGTGAATAGCATCAGATGCTCCAATCGGTAGTGAACGCATCATTTAAATAAATTCTCATAAGGAAACCGTCATGCGCACATTAATGATCGGCAGTCTTGCCGCCGTATTGGCCCTCTCCGGCTGCGCCAATATGTCTGAAACAGAACGCGGTACCGCACAAGGTGCCGGCATAGGCGCAGGCTTGGGCGCTTTGATCGGCGGCGTGGGTGGCGGCTCGAAAAACATCGCGGGCGGCGCTGCAGTAGGCGGCATACTCGGCGCAGTCGCCGGCAATGTCTGGTCGAGCAGAATGGAAAACCAGAAACGCGCAATGGAGCAGGCCACCCAAGGCACCGGCGTCCAGGTTACCCAGACTGCCGATAACCGTTTGAAACTGGATATCCCCAGCGATATTTCGTTTGCGACCGGCCGCTCGGATATCAATTCCAGCTTCCGCCCTATCCTGGATCGCTTTGCTACCGGCCTGGTAGACAATCCTGCGGCTACCGTCACGATCATCGGCCACACGGATAGCACCGGCAGCGATGCCATCAACAACCCGCTGTCATTCGATCGCGCCTCGCGCACGCGTGACTATCTGGCAGGCCGTGGCGTGGCGCCACAACGTATTCATGTAGATGGTCGCGGCAGCCGCGAACCGATCGCCAGCAACGCCAACGAAGCCGGCCGCGCACGCAATCGCCGCGTTGAAATCTACGTGGCGGAGCAGCAAGCTCAGCAGCCGCAACAGCAACAGCAACGATATTAATTTTGCTGTAAAACG
>NZ_JBEBPO010000031.1:0-24860 GCF_040395855.1 Herminiimonas fonticola
TTGGCTTTTCCTACGTAACGGCCAATAAGTTGACCCGCGTGATCCCGGATTTCCCACATGTAGATTAACGGCTGGACCTCATCTACGGCGCCACCTTCAAACGTGTAATTCATCTCCGATACCTAAGATTTGAGGAACGCAGGCACCGAAGTGCGCAGATTGTAGGCTGGGCTGCATGCGTAATTACAAGACCCGACTCCATGCCTTCCTGGCTTAATCTTCCCGCCCCGGAATATCGCGCCATTTGACCATTTCAGGTGCGAAGCCCTGAATCGTCAGCGAAGCAAGGAAAGTCTTGTAGCCATCAAGCGACTCATACGGACCATGTACACCTTCCATCGCCCACCAGTTCTTGCCAGCGCCATAGTCGATCACATAAATCTTGTTCTCCACCTTGAAACCGGTGACCCAATGATTGGGCGGCCCATACTTGTTTTTGATGAATAGGTAACGCGCTTGATAGTCAGGGTTTATTTTGTTTAATGCATCCTTGGCAAAACTTGCTGAATCACGGCAATGCCCATGATAATTTTCAAACAGAGTTGCCGGTTTTCGCGTCAGTATATTTTCCACGCCGGTCTCCTTCAGCTGGATCTGTACCTGAGCCTGCCTGTTTTTGTCGAAGACAAAATTGGACTTCAGCCATTTTGCGACATCATCATGCGTCTTCCACTTCGCAACCTCAGTTTCATACTTGCTCTCTGCTGCCACCGCATTTGCAGCAAACAGACAGGAAAGCACCAAGAAAATCTGGTTCAAGGTGCTGGACGCTCCGAAAAACACGTATCGATTTTTCATTTTGGTTCCCGATGAAATGATGTGAATATATTAGACAGCCGTAATGTCCGGCCAGGCACCGGATTACTTGAACACAAAGCGAATGTCTTTGACGACTTGATACTTGCCCCAGTAGAAGTTGCATAACCTTGCAAGCTCAACACCATCCTTGTTTTCGGGTACACAACCTCCCCGGATTTTCACAACCTTCTCTCCCTGCGTCGACAGGGGAAATTCCAGTGACACGCCATCCGGAATAGTGTGCTCCAGTTCGACTTTTTCGGAGTAATCATCTACAAGAGCGAAAATCAGAATTTTATCGGCCCTCAGCGTATATATGTCATGTTCAAACGCACCGCCTGGCACGACACACATTTCGATCACGGATTTGTCGACTATCTGTTGTCTGCATTGAGGCTGTCCTGCTGCCAGAGCTCCAGCCGAAACAAAAAATGAGAATAGGATGATGGACAGGGAACGTTTCATATCTTCCTCTTGGGGCGATGTGTTCGTTTAGAACCTGACATTTAAGGTCAGGACGCGAAGTCGGTTTGCCGACGTCGCCCCCTCTTGGCAGAAGGATTAAGCAAATCCCTAAAAGCGACATATTCACACGATACCATTCAGCGTTCAGACGCCGCATCCGATTTCATCACGGTACGAATCTCTTGCTGAGTATAGGTTTCAAAATGCAAATTAAATTGCGAATTTGCAATTAAACAACGATATGGATAGTGATTGTTGAATTGATGTGATGCAATCTCATTGCGAGATGCCGAGCAGGAGCGGTAAATTCTGTTACAGAAACAGCGACTTAACGGGAATACTCCAGAATTTTCTATCGGGGACTGCAATGCACAGCCCCCTCTCCTCAATCAAATTTCTTCGTACAAGGGCAAAGTCAAAAATTCCGCAAACGATTGCGCCGTCGACATCTGTTCAAATATCTTCGCTGCACGTTCATAGCTTGGGCTGACGCCGTTTGGCGCCTGCTGTTTTACCTTTGCCAGTTCTTCAGGAATCATAGCCCGCACCATGGCGGCGGTTATTTTTCGATCATCTTCCAGCACGCCCTTGCTCGAATGTATCCACTGCCACACTTGCGAACGACTGATCTCGGCCGTCGCTGCATCTTCCATCAGATTATGAATCGGCACGCAGCCGTTGCCGTCCAGCCAGCTGCCGAGGTAATGAATACCGACGTTGATGTTGTAACGCAAGCCAGCCTCCGTGATCGGCGTCTCCGGCTGGAAGTTCAGCAAATCGTCAGCCGTCGCCGCTACATCCGGGCGCAGTTTTTCAATCTGGTTGGGCTTGTCGACCAGGACTTTTTTGAATTCCGTCATCGCCAGCTCGACCAGCCCAGGGTGCGCAACCCAGCCGCCGTCGTAACCGTCGATCGCATCGCGTTCCTTGTCGATACGTACTGCGTTCATTGCAATCTCATTCTTCGCAGGATCGTTCTTGATCGGGATCAGCGCCGCCATGCCACCCATCGCATGTGCGCCGCGTCTATGGCATGTCTTAAGCAGCAGCAAGGCATAGGAGCGCATGAAGGGGACCGTCATCGTTACCTTGGCGCGATCGGCCAGGCAAAAATTCTTGTCCAGCTTGAAGGTCTTGATGCACGAAAAAATATAATCCCAGCGCCCTGCATTCAGGCCGGCGCTATGCTCTCTCAATTCGTAGAGAATTTCATCCATCTCGAATGCCGCGAGGATGGTTTCGATCAGCACGGTCGCCTTGATCGTCCCCAGCGGCAGAGCCAGCTCCTGTTGCGTCATGATGAAAATATCATTCCACAAGCGCGCTTCCAGATGCGACTCCATTTTCGGCAGGTAGAAATACGGGCCGGAACCGCGCTTCAGCAATTCATGCGCGTTATGGAACATGAACAGCGCAAAATCGAAGATGCCGCCGGAGACACGCTTGCCGTCCACCAGCATATGTTTTTCATCCAGATGCCAGCCGCGCGGCCGCACCATCAGCGTGGCGATCTTGTCATTAAGCTGGTAGTGCTTGCCGTTTGTTTCCAGTGTAATGGTCTTGCGCACCGCATCAATCAGATTGATCTGGCCACTGATCTGGTTATCCCAGTTGGGCGTATTCGCATCCTCAAAATCGGCCATGTAAATATCCGCACCCGAGTTGAAGGCATTGATCACCATCTTGCGATCGACCGGACCGGTAATCTCGACGCGGCGACATTCCAGCGCCGCAGGAATAGGCGCAATACGCCAGTCGCCGGCGCGTATGTGCGCCGTCTCCGGCAAGAAATCCAGACGTTCGCCGGCATCGATACGTTTGGCGCGCTCATGGCGCATGCTCAACAATTCCTGACGACGCACCTCAAATGTGCGACTCAGCTTGGCCACCAAAGCCAGGGCGGCGGGCGTCAGTATCTGTTCGTAATCAGTCTTGAACTCGCCCTCGATTTCAATTCCTGCCGGCAGGTCTATGGTCAGCTCAGTCATGTCTGTCTCCGTGTAAAAATAATTTTTATAAATATGAGTCAATAAAGTCCTGCTTTTTTGCCTGGGCCCGATGGAATGTCAAACACAGAATTGCCAGTGATCGCACCCTCGTGAAGTGCGATCACTGCTGTGGAACATGTTCAAGCCGCGTTCTTGTGCCCTGTGATGCAAACTTTTGCCAGCTTGCTGTTATCGAAAAATTGCTCGTCTTCAGTCGAGCCATGCAATGCGGTGGTGGACGACTTCCCTTGCTGTATGACCTGGGTGATGGCATCGAAGTAACCGGTGCCGACCTCACGCTGATGCTTGACTGCGGTAAAGCCCTGCGCAGCGGCAGCAAATTCTGCTTCCTGCAACTCGACGAAGGCAGACATCTGATTGCGCGCATAGCCATGCGCCAGATTGAACATCGAGTAATTCAGCGAATGGAAACCGGCCAGCGTGATGAACTGGAACTTGTAGCCCATCGCCCCCAGTTCCTTCTGGAATTTGGCGATGGTTGCATCGTCCAGGTTTTTCCTCCAGTTGAATGAAGGCGAGCAGTTATAGGCCAGCATCTTGCCGGGAAATTTTGCATGGATGGCATCGGCAAATTGCCTGGCGAATTGCAGATCCGGCTTGCCGGTTTCGCACCACAACATATCGACATACGGCGCATAAGCCAGTCCGCGCGATACCGCCTGATCGAAGCCGGAACGGGTTTTATAAAAACCTTCCACCGTGCGTTCGCCCGTCAGGAAAGGCTGATCGTTTTCATCGACGTCGGAAGTCAGCAAGTCAGCTGCCTCTGCATCCGTGCGCGCAATCACCAGCGTGGTCGTGCCGCATACATCCGCTGCCAGCCGTGCAGCATTCAGTTTCTCAACTGCTTCGCGGGTAGGCACCAGCACCTTGCCACCCATGTGTCCGCATTTCTTCACCGATGCCAGCTGATCCTCGAAGTGCACGCCTGCAGCGCCGGCTTCAATCATGGACTTCATCAGTTCATAGGCATTCAGAACACCGCCAAAACCGGCTTCGGCATCTGCCACGATGGGTGCAAAAAAATCGATATCGCCGCTGTCTTCCGACCATTGAATCTGATCTGCGCGCTGGAACGTATTGTTGATGCGCTTGACCACCATAGGCACCGAGTTGGCCGGATACAGCGACTGGTCCGGATACATTTCGCCCGCCAGATTGGCGTCGCCGGCAACCTGCCAGCCCGACAGGTAAATCGCCTTCAGGCCGGCCTTGACCTGCTGCATGGCCTGATTGCCGGTCAAGGCGCCGAGTGAATTGACGAAGGGCTCGTTATTGCACATCTCCCACAGCTTCTCTGCGCCGCGCTGTGCCAGCGTGTGCTGGATCTGCAAGGAGCCGCGCAGTCGAACAACATCTTCAGCGCTGTAGTTGCGCTTGACACCTTTCCAGCGCGGGTTTTCGTTCCAATCCTTGTTGAGTGTCTGAATTTGCTGTTCGCGAGTTGCCATGATGATTCTCCTGAGTTAAATGCATGCAATAACAAAAAAAGAAAAAACCTGCATAAATCATAGGCGATATTTTGCGAAGCAACAATGTCTTATATAAGATATTTTAATTATTTTTAATCGTTAATAATCATATAGTTATGTTGTATTTTTCTGTATGTGAAACGATATTTTACCCAATAAAATAAAATTATGATGCACTGCGAAATAATTTTTTCATAATGCGGACAGCTGTCTTTAATCCTGAAATTTGAACCGGTTTTTCGCATGTTTTTCATGCTCCTGCCCATGCCTGTTAGACTGCCTGTCCTTTTCCGCATCACGCAAGCCACACCATGAATCCAAGTTCCTTCGCCTCCCTCGCCCTTTCCCCTGCCATGTTAAGCAATCTCGACACGCTCGGTTATCGTGAGATGACGCCCATTCAGGCGCACAGCCTGCCGGTGATATTGCAATTGCGCGATCTGATTGCGCAGGCAAAAACCGGTAGCGGCAAGACGGCGGCATTCGGTATCGGCATGCTGCAGAAATTGAATCCGACCTGGTTTGCGATTCAGTCTCTGGTGATTTGCCCGACACGCGAACTGGCCGATCAGGTTTCAAATGAATTGCGCCGCCTGGCGCGCTTTACCGACAACATCAAGGTATTGACGCTATGTGGCGGTGCGCCAATGCGGCCGCAAATCGCCTCGCTGGAGCATGGTGCGCATATCGTGGTCGGTACGCCGGGGCGCATACGCGATCACATCAGCCGCAATACGATCAATCTGTCTACCGTGCAAACGCTGGTGCTGGATGAAGCCGACCGCATGGTCGATATGGGTTTTTATGAGGAGATCGCCGGCATCGTCAGCGCCTGCCCCGAGCGCCGTCAGACCCTGCTGTTTTCCGCCACTTATCCGGATGACATACGCAAAGCCAGCGCCGAATTCTTGCGCGATCCGGTTGAAGTCAAAGTCGAAGCGCAACACGATGACAGCCAGATCGAGCAACGGTTCTACGAAGTCGGTTACGACGATCGCAACGCGGCTGTCGCCACACTGCTGAAGCATTACCGTCCCGTATCGACGCTGGCATTCTGCAACACCAAAATTCATTGCCGCGAACTCGCTGCCGAGTTGCGTGCACAAGGTTTCAGCGCACTGGCTTTATACGGTGAACTGGAGCAGCGTGAGCGCGATGAAATCCTGGTGCTGTTCGCCAATCAAAGTTGTTCAGTGCTGGTGGCGACCGACGTTGCCGCGCGTGGCCTGGATATTCAATCGCTGGGCGCAGTAATCAACGTCGATGTGTCGAAAGATACCGAAGTGCATATCCACCGTATCGGCCGTACCGGTCGCGGCCAGGACAAGGGGCTGGCGCTGAGTCTGTGCGCACCGAACGAAAAAAAATGGGTCAAGCTGATTGAGGAATATCAGAACAGCCCGGTGCAATGGTTCGACCTGGCAGCGGCAGAGCCGGCAGAAGGCGGCGACTTGCATGCACCAATGGTCACGCTGTGCATCATGGGCGGCAAGAAGGATAAATTGCGCCCCGGCGATTTGCTCGGCGCCCTGACCGGCGATGTCGGTTTGACGAAAGATCAGGTCGGCAAGATCAATGTGTTTGAATTCATGACCTATGTGGCGCTGGATAGACGCGCCGCCGACAAGGCGTATGCGCGTTTAAGCGATGGCAATATCAAGGGGCGCAACTTCAAGATGCGCTTTATTGAAACCGATAACGGCTAAGAACCATACAAACGCCACCAGGCATCAATGATGATGGTGCGACCAGTTGCCATCTTCCGAAGCCATATAGGATTCGACCGCATCTTTCTGGCCGGTCGCATAGCGCGTGATCTCGCCGCAAGTACAGATGCCCTGATACGGCTGGATATGCGAACAGGCAGAGACTTTCTGCAAAAATACCTGGACCGGTTTTGTGCATTTCTTGCACTTGAAAGTGAGAATGCGGGCTGGTTTGTTAGCCATCTTGATTCCTGAATGAATTGAATACGACGCTGCATCCGGCAGCGTCGCTATTATAAAAGATCAGCGTGCAGCAAGCCGCCACAGCGATGTGATTTCAGCCGAACGCGCATGATGCAGAGGATCGCTTTCATCTGCCGCCTTGGCATGCATCGGTTTGATGTCCATGCGCTTGATCACTTTCAAGCCGGCGTCGGCGATCATTTGCAGCAAGGTTTCGCGCGATCGCAATCCGAGGTGTTCCGCCAGATCGGACAGGATCAGCCAGCCTTCTCCTCTGACTTCCAGGTGTTCTGCCAAGCCATTTAAAAAGCCGCGCAACATGCGGCTGTCCGGATCGTAGATCGCATGTTCAATGGAAGAATTCGGTCGCGCCGGTATCCACGGCGGATTGCACACGATCAGCGCAGCTTTTCCCGGCGGGAACAGATCGGCTTCGATCACATCGACCCGATCGCGCATATCCAGCCGCGTCAGATTTTCGCGCGCGCAAGCCAGCGCCCGCGCATCCTGATCCGTCGCAATCACTTTTGCCACACCGCGATGCGCCAGCAAGGCGGCGATCACGCCGGTGCCGGTGCCGATGTCGAATGCCAGACTGGTAGTCGGCAACGGTGCTTCTGCAATCAGGTTCAGGTATTCGCCGCGCACCGGTGAAAACACACCGTAATAAGGATGTATGCGTGCCTGCAGCGCAGGAATTTCCACGCCCTTTTTGCGCCACTCATGCGCGCCGATCAAGCCGAGTATTTCGCGCAGGGAAACCACGAACGATCCCTGACTCGCGCCATAGGCTTCGTTGCAGGCGAGCTGGATATCCGGCGCACGGCGCAACGCGATCGTGTAATCGGCAGCCACTTCTATCAGCAGCATGCCCAGCGTGCGGGCGCGTTGCGATTGTGCCTGCCGGTGCAGATTGAAGGCATCCAGCGGCGAAGTCGCCGCCTTGCGCGGTTTTCTTTCGGTACGGCGCGCCAGCGCCTGCAGCAACTGCCGTGCATTCTGATAGTCGCCGCGCCACAGCAAGGCATTGCCTTCGCTGGCCAGACGGAAGGCCGAATCGGCCGTCATTCTGTCGTCCGCGATCTGCACGCGTTTGGGCGCGGCACTGCGGTTTTCCGATTGCCAGCGCGCCGAACGTTCTTCACCCGCTTCATGCCAGGAAATAATGGAATGCTCGCTCACGGTTATTTCTTGAATATTTCAGGCTTGGATTTATTGCGCTGCTCGAAAATCGTTTTCGCATCCTGTACTGCGCGCTCCTGCGTGCGCATGGCCGGGTCGTCGTCGTGCAGCGTGAAAAAATCGGCTGCCTGCGCGCGCACCACGTATTTGATCGCGGCGGCATCGCTGAGCTCGTACATTTCAGTCAGCAAGGTGGTCACTTCATCCAGGTATTCTTCGTAAGTCATGAATCTTTTCGGCTTTAAAATGCCGTTTATTGAACGAAGTAGAGAGTATGCCCTTCAAAGCTGTGTGTACATAGCTGAATTGTGGCTTTCCTGTTTTCAGCCGGATAACACAAATCATGAACAGGCGGCGGATAACAGCCGGTTTTTCCGGCTATTGCGTTAATTGACAAGCAATAGTCGCCCTATTCATCCCTTAGACGGCAAGACAGTAATGTCAGAATGCTCTTGCAGAAAGCACCATTTTCCGCACAGAACAACTTCCGGAACGATTGATCCGCTCAGCTGATAGTGACGAAACCTGACAAATGAAATCAAGAAATTATTACCAGACGCTAGGTGTGCCGCGCGATGCCACACAGGAAATGATTAAAAACGCGTACCGCAAACTGGCGCGCAAATATCATCCTGACGTGAGCCGCGAAGTGCATGCCGAACTCCGCTTCAAGGAAGTCGGAGAAGCATACAAGGTCTTGAAAGACCCGGAAAAACGTCTGGAATACGACCAGATGTCGGGTTTCTTCCATACCCGCAAGGAAAGCCCGCAGCCGCAAGCGTCGCGCAGCTATGGCTTCGACGCACAAAAAGAAACGCGTACGGAAACCAGATCTGCCAAACGCAACGACGACAATTTCAGCGACATCCTGGATGAAATGATGGGCCGTCCCAATCCGGTACCGCCCAGACACCGCAGCATCAATGTGCACGGCAGCGATCAGCATGCAAAAGTGCAGATCGATCTGGAAGATACCTTCCACGGCACGGCGTGCAATATTTCAATGCCGACCTATGTCACCGATGAATACGGCATGCCCATGGTGTCCAAACGCACACTGAAAGTCAGTGTGCCGAAAGGCATACGCGGCGGACAAACCCTGCGCCTGGCTGGCCAGGGCTTTCCCGGCATGGGTGAAGGCAAGGCCGGCGATCTGTATCTGGAAGTGATGATACGTCCGCATCGCCGCTATCGCGTCGAAGGACGCGACATCTATTTCGACATTCCGCTGACATCCGCCCAAGCCGCGGTCGGCACCACCGTCAATGTGCCGACGCCGGAAGGTTCGGTTCAGCTATCGATTCCGTCCGGCTCCATGCCCGGTCGCAGATTGCGCCTGAAAGGCAAAGGCATTCCCGGCGATCCGGCCGGCGATCTGTATGCAGTCATCGTCAATGTGCCGGCACCCGTGCATACAATGATGGCGCAAAAGGCATATCAGGCACTGAAAGCCGCTTTCAGTTTTGCGCCGCACTAGAGGAAAAGCCGGCGGCATTTCCTCGCGACTCCGGTTCCGACTGACACATCTCAGTACTTGAATGCAGCATCGCATCCGTTTCCTTGCAGTTCATCCTGGACATCTATCGCCACTGCCCTGCATCTGCAGACAAACCAGTTGCGCACCTTCTTCCCTCCGGCAACACATACGATCCAGACGGCGTACCCGTTTGCGCATTAGAATGATGCACCTGATCACTCTCATTCGGAAGTTAAGCACTCATGGCATACGAAGTAGTCGATACACAACTCTCACCGGAAGGCCGCCTGGATATTCTCTCCAAGGCCGAAGTACAAAGACTGCTGGACACACGCAACGGCGGCCTGTATCAGCTGTTTCGCAACTGCGCGCTGGCAGTACTCAACAGCGGCAGCAGCACCGACGACGGCAAGGAACTGCTGGAGCGTTATCAATCCTTTGATATCAACATCATCCAGCGCGAGCGCGGCATCAAGCTCGATATCAAGGGTGCGCCTGCCAGCGCTTTCGTTGACGGCAAGATGATCAAGGGGATACACGAACATCTGTTTTCGGTATTGCGCGACATCCTCTACATTCACGATGAAATCCTGTCCAACCCGACCTTCGATCTCGAATCTTCGGGCGGCATCAGCGATTCCGTCTTCAATATTTTACGCAATGCCAATGTACTGCATCCCAACCTGAATCCCAAGCTGGTGGTGTGCTGGGGCGGCCATTCGATTCCCCGTGAAGAGTACGACTACACGAAAAAAGTCGGTTACCAGATCGGCTTGCGCGACATGGATATCTGTACCGGTTGCGGACCCGGCGCAATGAAGGGGCCGATGAAAGGCGCCACCATCGGTCACGCCAAGCAACGTATTCCGACCGGACGCTATCTCGGCATTTCCGAACCCGGCATCATTGCGGCGGAAGCGCCTAATCCCATCGTCAACGATCTGGTCATCATGCCGGATATCGAAAAACGCCTGGAAGCATTCGTGCGTTCCGGCCACGGCATCATCGTTTTCCCGGGCGGCGCCGGCACGGCGGAAGAAATTCTCTACATACTCGGCATCCTGCTGCATCCGGACAACGCTGATATCCCCTTCCCGCTGATCTTTACCGGCCCCGCTGCCTCCGCCGAGTACTTCCGCCAGATCGACCAGTTTATCGGTGTGACACTGGGGCCGGATGCGCAAAAGCTGTATCAGATCATCGTCGACGATCCGGAACGGGTGGCGCAGGAAATGCAAGCCGGCATCGCTCAGGTACGCGAGTTCCGCAAAAGCAAGGGTGATGCGTATTACTTCAACTGGACCTTGAAGATAGACCTCGCCTTCCAGCAGCCGTTTATCCCTACGCATGAAAACATGCGCAATCTGTCCTTGCACAAGAAGCAGGAAAACCATTTGCTGGCGGCCAATCTGCGACGTGCCTTTTCCGGCGTGGTGGCAGGCAACGTCAAGGATAGCGGGATACGTTCGATCGAGAAGCACGGCCTGTTTGAAATCAGCGGCGACCGCGAAATCATGGAACCGATGGATGCGCTGCTGGCATCATTCGTTGCACAAAACCGGATGAAACTGCCGGGCAAGGCTTACGTTCCCTGCTACCGCATCATCAAATAGTTTTGCTTCAGGCCGTCAGTTGCTGCTGCACATTCTCAGTGTTCAGCAGCGACTGGATGGCGCGCTCGAACAAGGGCGCATATTCGATCATGCCGATCGAACCTTCACGCAGCGCCTTGATCAGTGATATCGACGAATAGATCAGCAAGCGCGGCTTCTGCTCCGGTGCCGCCTGGAATACATAGAATGACTGCTGCTGATTGACCCACATCAGGCGTGCCGGTTCATAAGCCTTGTCGGCCCACCACTCAACAGCTGTACCCAGCTGCATGCCGCCCAGCCAGCTGACATCGGAATTGAGCAAGGTACCGATATCGCTATCGAGATGCAGGTGCGCTGCCACCTCGAATTTCTGCAGCATTGCCTGCAGACGGATATGCGGCACGGTCGGTGCATGAATCGCTGCATTTTCCGCAGGAACGCCGCCTATGCGCAAGCTGGAAAAATGCTGGCGCAGGCTTTCCATCGAAGTCGACGCCTTCAGCGGCACCGCCTGTATCATGCCAAGCACATGCGCATGCATGGCGATCAGATCGTCAATCGCCTGCTTGGTCGCACTGTCCGACAAGGCGATCAATTTCATGCCGCTCTTGAGCTGCTTGACCAATCTCGGCAGCAACTTCATCAGGACGCTGCGCTCGGTGACATCATGTTGCTGCACACTCCAGATCAGCTCTGCAATGGCATCGCGATACGGCTGGCTGTCTATGCTGTCGTCTTCATCCACATGCACCAGTACGCGCGCCCAGATCTTGATGAGGAAATCGACTGCACGCTGATCGGTCTGCACCGTGAGCAGGCGTTCGCGCAGGGCATTCACGGTTTCGACCACCAGCACGTCATGCCGCTGCGGATCTTTTTCGGCTTCTTCCAGCGCATCGATTGCATGGACAAGTTCGGCGTCGGCTTCGCGCAGAATCTTCGCTACCGTCGTATCGAACTGCGCCAGCACATCGCCGAAAATTGTCATGTCCGACTTGAAATCGTTCAGGATCTTGTCGATGGCACGCATCATCTCCAGCCGAATTTCCGTACCGGGCGAACTTTGCGCATCCAGTTCAATCGCCAGCGATGCCATGCGATTCAGTAATTTTCTGAGCGGATGCTCGGCCAGTTCCAGAATCTGCGGCGCCTGCATGGTGGCTCGCAGAAACGGCACCTGCAAGCGCGTGATCGCACCACGGAATGCAGCCGGAATCGTGGTGTCCTTGCCGATGTAATTGAACAGCATCGCGACCAGATCCATGGAAACACGTTCCATTTCACTCAGCCTTTCGGTTTCCAGTTCGCTGTGCAAATCCAGCAGATGAATGGCATCGCCTTGCGCCGCAGTGCCGTTGAGCACTTCTTGCTGCAACCGGTGCAACTGGCTGGTCAATGCATGCGGCTTGGACGATTCATCCTCTGCATTTTGGCGGTAAAAATTCGGCTGCCCATCGGGAGAGCGTGCATTCGACGGTGCACGATCCGGCCCCGCCTGATTGAATATTTTCCAGACAAAATCCTGCAAGTTCGCCTGATTTTCCTGCTGCGGCGTACGCAGGGTGTTATGCACATCGGTGGAATGCTGCTGCAACAAGGACAACACGCGCTCCATCGATGGCGATCCGGATAAGTCGCCCGAATAATTTCCTCCGCCCTGCACGATGACGGTATTGGAAAAACCCGGTAATCCATCCAGCATCTCGCGCTCGCGCCGACTCATCGATGATGGTCGCGCCAGCAGCCGTGCATGCACGCCGTTCGATTCAAACACCTCGCGTATCGCAGCAAAGTAGTCGGGCAGCTGCGTTGCCAATGCGCCGGACATATGATCGAACAGCATCGCGCACAGATCGCTGGTGCTGCTCATTTCACACAGCACATCGTGCAAGGCGCGCGCCATCAGATAAGGGCGGAACGGATTTTCTCTCTCGCGCACATCGTGTTCGTCATGCAGTTGCGCAATCATCAGATTGAGGCGCCCCAGGCTGAGCTGATCGGCGTCGCGCAAACGCAAGACGCGCCGTTCAACTTCGATTTGACGCATGATGGTTTCGTCGTCGATCAGGGCCCAGGTATCAGCCGAAACATCTTGCAACCCCTGGCGCAAATCGCGATACATGGTTTGCATCCCGCGTTCGACATAGCCGCAATAACTGGCGTACAGGCGTTTGAGAAAAACCGGACCCTGCGTTGCCAGCCATTCCCTGGCGGCGGAAAATGTTTTCTGTTCATGCGCCGTGGTGGCGGTGTGCGCCTGTTGCGCGATGCTGGTAGTCGCATCCTGCAGCATGCGGATGGCAAGAGCGGAAAATCGGAATAGCGCACGTTCCTTGGCCAACTGGATCACAGGTTTGATGGCGTGCATTACCGTATTCGTCTCCACTGAAAATTTGATGCAAACATGGAGTTGATCATATCGCAACAAGTCCGGTGTTGATATCCAATTTTGTTCAGCACAACCATCTTTAACTGAAATTAACAATTCCATCGATGATGGACACACACCTTCCTGTGCACACGCTCAGCGCAAGCTGTTTCTGGATGTGCACAGAATGCACACAAAAATTTCACATGGGAAAGTATTGTTGTGATTTGGCGATGATGCAGAAAAAAACTGCCATCAACTTTCAGCAGAAGATGCTGAAGGCCTGAGCAAAGCCAGCTGTTGCGCATCCAGATAAGTCCACTCGCCCTCTTCCAGTTCCAGCGACTCCAGCGTCAACTCGCCTATCGCCACCCGGCTCAAGGCCGAGCAATGATTGCCCGCTGCCGCCAGCATCCGCTTGACCTGATGATATTTCCCCTGCTCCAGCACGATCTCGATCTGATGCTCAGCCAGCATGCGGCAAGTCTGCGCCGCCAGTGGTGCCGGTTCATCGTGCAACTGCACGCCGCCCAGCAATTGCGCGATCAGTTCCGGCGTCACCGGATCGTGCGTCGTCGCAACGTATACCTTGGGAATATGCCGCTTCGGTGAAGATTGCGCGTGTATGAAAGGACCATCGTCCGACATCAGCAGCATGCCGGTCGTATCGTGATCCAGCCGGCCTACCGGCTGCAGATCGCGCCAGGTGAATTGCTCCGGCAGCAAAGTCAGTACGCCGGGATGGTGGCTGGGCTTGCGCGAACATTCAAAATTCGCCGGTTTGTTCAATACGATGTAGACGTGTTCGCGATAGCGCCACACTTCATCGAAGATCGTGAATTCGAGATCCGTCGTGTCGAATGCTGTCTTGAAATTGTCGACAACTTCGCCATTGATGCTGACTTCACCGTCCTCGATCAGGCCACGGCAATATTTTCGGGTGCCGAAACCCTGCGATTGCAGGATGCGGTCTAGGGTCAATTTACTCATGGCGGCACTCTACCAGAACGGCCGAAAATTATCAGCCGCCAGAGGAGAAAATACGCTGCCGTCTGATGTCATTACGTCATCGCACGCAGCAAAACATGCATCATCTCCGTGCACTCCAGGCGCCGCAATTTTCTATTTACCGACTGCACACGATAAAATGGGCGCATCTATCAATAAGCATCAAAAGGAAAAGCAGTCATGAGTCAGTTCTGGAGCCCTATCGTGCAAACACTCACGCCGTATGTCCCGGGTGAGCAGCCGAAATTGCCGGGCTTGATCAAGCTCAACACGAATGAAAACCCTTATCCGCCGTCGCCCGCTGTCGCGACGGCTGTGCATGCAGTGTCCGCCGATGCCTTGCGCCTGTATCCGGACCCCGATTCATCCGAGCTGAAGCAGGTATTGGCGCGCTATCACGACGTGCAGCCGAATGAGATTTTCGTCGGCAATGGCTCCGATGAAGTGCTGGCCTTTACCTTCATGTCCCTGCTCAAGCATGCGGCGCCCCTGCTGTTTCCCGACATTACCTACAGTTTTTATCCGGTCTATGCCAGATTGTTCGGCATCGATTACGTGGAGGTGCCGCTGAACGCGGCGATGGAAATCGACACCGCCGACTATGAAAGTCAGTCCTGCAGCGGCATCATTTTCCCCAATCCCAATGCGCCTACCGGCATCCTTGCGCCGCTGGCGGCAATTGAAGCATTGTTGATCAAACAACCGAATGCCGTCGTCGTCGTCGACGAAGCGTATATCGACTTTGGCGGCGAAACGGCAATTCCGCTGATACGCAAATACCCGAATCTGCTGGTGGTGCGCACCTTTTCCAAATCGCGCTCACTGGCCGGTTTGCGTATCGGCTTTGCGATGGGCCATCCAAAATTGATCGAGGCGCTGGATCGCGTCAAGAACAGTTTCAATTCCTATCCGATGGACAGGCTGGCACTGGCGGGGGCAGTCGCCAGCTACGGCGATGAAGCATATTTCCAGAAGACGAATGCAGCGATCGTTGAAAGTCGTGTACAGATGACGGCAGCACTGGAAAAACTCGGTTTCTCGGTATTGCCTTCGCATGCCAATTTCATTTTTGCGCGCCACGAATCGTATGCCGCGGCACAGCTGGCTGCCGGTTTGCGCGAACGGGCCATCATCGTGCGCCACTTCAACCATCCCCGCATCAACCAGTATCTGCGCATCAGCATAGGCAATCCGGACGAGTGCAAAATGCTGATCCAGACACTAGCCTTGTTAACCTCGGCGCATTAACGCAGCGCGCTAAAAATCGCAGGGCGGAATCTGCTACGGAAAATATCGGCGCATCTGATTCTGTCCAGCTACGTCAACGAACTGTATGCTGTTAAACAGCAAAACCACAGGCAGGCATGGTCTGCCGCAAGTGGACAATTTTGAAGGAAACATCATGTCGGAACCAAGCAAGAAAGTGCATGAAAAGACCTCCTTCCTGGCCACGATGAGGGCCATTCTCTGGTCTTTTATCGGATTGCGCCGCCATTCGGATTACGAGAAGGATGTCACCGGACTCAATCCGTTTTACGTCCTGATTGCTGCGCTGATCGGCGTCGCCTTGTTCATCGGCATCCTGCTGCTTGTCGTATCGCTGGCATTGAAATAAAAAATAGCGAGCCGACTGCGCTCGCTACCTTATTCCTTATAGAAAAACTTCCTGCCTGATTCAGGCTTGCGCCTCCACTCCCATCACGACCGTGACCGTATGCGTCGCACCGTCATCGCGCATGATGACGACCTGATCCGGCACGACCACGCCATCCAGCTCCACCCGTAAGACACCTTTACTGATGCCTTGCGGATTCTGCAGCGTGATGTTGTAGGTCGAGGTGCCGTAGCGATAACGCAATTTGGCATTGCGCCATTCCGGCGGCAGGCATGGCTCCAGGCTGAGACGATCGGCCTTGATCCGCAAACCCAGAATGAACTCCACGCCGGCGCGGTACAGCCAGCCCGCCGCACCTGTGTACCAGGTCCAGCCGCCGCGTCGCACATGCGGCGATTCGGCGTAGATATCAGCGGCCACTGCATACGGCTCCACCTTGTAGGCAGCCATGCCGGTGCGCGTACTGCTGCGGTTGGCCGGATTGATCATCTTGAACAGATCGTGCGCCTGGCTACCCTTGCCCATCATTGAATACGCGATCAGGCTCCATACCGCTGCATGCGTGTACTGCCCGCCATTTTCGCGCACGCCGGGCAGATAACCCTTGATGTACCCGGGATCCAGCGGCGTCCTGTCGAATGGCGGCGTAAACAGCAGGATCAGATCGTCACCGGGACGGATCAGATATTGCTCGACCGATTCCATCGCGCGTTGCGCACGACGCGGTTCACCGGCGCCGGAAATCACCGACCAGCTTTGCGCAATCGAATCGATACGGCATTCGGCATTGCTGGCAGAACCGAGCGGCGTACCGTCATCGAAATACGCACGGCGATACCATGCGCCATCCCATGCATGCTTCTCGCATGCTGCCTTCAATTTCTCTGCATGCTTGCGCCACGCAGTTGCACGCACATAATCGTTGCGCGCTTCCGCCACTGGCGCAAAGCGCAGCAGCGTTGCATACAGGAACCAGGCCAGCCAGACGCTTTCACCCTTGCCTTCATGACCGACGCGATTCATGCCATCGTTCCAGTCGCCGCCGCCCATCAGCGGCAAACCATGCCTGCCTGTCTGAAGACTGTGATCCAGTGTGCGTGCGCAATGTTCGTACACGCTGGCTTTTTCGTCGGAAATTTTCGCTTCAAAATAATTGTCTTCTTTTTCCAGCGGCAGCAGATCGCCTTCGAGGAAGGAAATCATTTCGTCGTAAATCTGATCGTCGCCGGTCACCTCGACATAATGCGCGGCGCAATACGGCAACCAGATCAGGTCGTCCGAAATATGCGTACGCACGCCGCGTCCGCTGGGCGGATGCCACCAGTGCTGCACATCGCCTTCCGGGAACTGGCGCGATGCAGCACGCAGAATCTGGTCGCGCGCCAGTTGCGGCGCCACCATCGCCAGCGCCTGCGTATCCTGCAACTGGTCGCGAAAACCGTAGGCGCCACCGGCCTGATAAAACGCCGTGCGGGCCCAGAAGCGACAGCTCAAGGTTTGATACAACAGCCAGCCGTTGAGCAGATAATCCATCGAACGATCCGGCGTCTCGACCTGTATCGTATGCAGGATCTTGTGCCAGTTGCGCTGGCTGGTTTCAAATACCGTATCGATATCGGCTGTGCGATAACGTTGCACCAGTTCGCGTGCGGCTTCATTCGTATCGGCCTGCCCCATCAGAAACACCACCTCGACTTCGCTGCCGACCGGAATTTCAAGCACTGTCTGCAATGTGCCGCAGGGATCGAAACCTGCGCCGACGCGATTCGACAAGACACTCCCGCGCATCAAACCGGCCGGATTGTGCAGATTGCCGTTGCGGCCTATGAACTCCTTGCGGTCGCCGGTCCATGCCGTTTGCCTGCCGCACAGATCAATGAAGGCAACGCGCTGGCCGAATTCGATATTCCACGGATTATGCGCAAACATCGCACCGCTTTCCGCATCGCGTTCAGTGACGATAAAGGGCGCATTCTCGGTGCGCGCCGCACCCAATACCCATTCCACATAGGAGGTCAGCGACAGGCGACGCGGATTGCGCGAGACATTCTTCAGACGCAGACGGCATATTTTTACCGGATCTTCCCAACTGACGAACTGCAGCAAGTCGCTGGCAATACCGCTGCACACCAGCTCGAAACGGCTGTAACCCTGGCCGTGCCGCGTCGTGTACGTTGCATTCGGTACGCGTATCGGCGACATGGTCGGACTCCATAGCGCACCGCTTTCCTCATCGCGCAGATAAAATGCTTCGCCCGAAGAATCGGATACCGGATCGTTGGACCACGGCGTCAATTTGTTTTCCCGGCTGTTCAGGCTCCACGTGTAACCGGCACCGCGTTCCGATACCGTGAAACCGAACACGGGATTCGCAATCACATTGATCCATGGCGCCGGCGTGACCTGATCCTGGCCCAGCAGGATCACATATTCGCGGCCATCCTGGCTGAAACCGCCCAGGCCATTGAATAAAGCCAGTTGCGGCATTGCCCCTGGCGGTGCGCCTTGCGGTGCACGCGCCTCGCGATCCAGCCATGAGAATGGCGCATCGCTATCGTTTTCCGGGCGCGGTTGCAACTGTTCGGCCAGACTGCCTTGCCCGCCTTCCAGCACCACACGCGCAGATGCCAGCAGCAAGATACGCTCATCATCGGTAATCAGATCGGCACGCACGATGTAGGCGCCGCCACGCTCGGCCTGTTCCTGCTGGGCGGAAAACGCCTGCGCGGCACGCACCATGCTTTCCATCGCAGCCTGCAACTCTTGCGCATACGATGCGCCTTTTTCATTCAGGATGACAAGATCGACCGGCAACTGCTTCATGCGCCAGTATTCATGCGCGCGCAGCAACTGCGAAACCAGCCGCAAATCTTCCTGTTTGGCCATGCGCAACAACACGATAGGCCGGTCGCCGGAAATACCCTGTCCCCACAAACCGGCATGACTCAGACGCATGGCGCGAATCACGCGGCGACTGACACGCGATGCGGAGTCAGAAAACAGGATGCGGCTCGCCAGATGCTGAAACAATTCGGCTTCGTAATGTTCTGTGCGCAGGTAATGCAATTGCACCTGCGCATGCGTCCATGCCAACGCAGAAATCCGCGCGAACGCCGAGCCATCATGATATTTATCCGCCAGGCTGACGATCTGTTCGCGCGAGTTGGCAGCCATCGTGGCAAATACCAGATGCGTGATCTCTCCCGGTTCGATGCGCACCCGCACGCGCAGGCTGAAAATCGGGTCCAGTACTGCGCCGACCGTATTCGACAAAGGCCGTCCGTCGCTGATCGAGCGCGGATTGTGCACGCCCTGCCCGCGCCCTGTAAAACGGCCCCTATCGGTTTCATATTCGATGCCGATGGCGCTGCTGCCTTCGCCGAGCGCCACCACATGCGCCGCCCACGGCCGCAATTCGCCATCCTTGCGCGGGCGGCGCGATGCCAGCAAGCCGCGCACCTCGTGCAGATATTCGGTTTCGACAAACAGATTTGAAAATGCCGGATGCGCCGCATCGGCCGCCACCGGCGCCAGCAATATTTCCATATACGAAGTGACTTCTATCGTGCGGGCACGCGAGCCGGTATTCGTCAACGTCAGGCGGCGCAACTCGGCGTCGTCCTCCGGCGAAACAATCACTTCCAGCATGCTGGAAATCGTGCCGTCCACGCGTGAAATGCGGGCCCGGTCTTCCGAAAATTTAACCTGGTACACATCCGGTTCGACCGCCGTCGGCTGGTAACAGGCCGACCAGAACTTGCCGCTGTCGATATCGCGCAAATAAAGATGGCTGCCCCACTGATCGCGCGTCGCATCTTCGCGCCAGCGCGTGACGCCCAGTTTGCTCCACAGGCTGTAACCGGAACCTGCCGCCGTCAGCATCACGGCGTAATGTCCGTTGGAGAGCAGCTGCGTTTCCGGCGTCGGTGTCATCGCGGTATTGAAATGACGCGCCACCCCCGACTCCGGCATGACCACGGTAGGACGTTCGATATCTTCGCGTATGGCAAGCGAGGCCGGTTGCACCCAGCGCGGTTGCGCTTCATGCAGCAACAGTTCGGCTGAACGGATGATAGGCTCATGATGAAAGCGATGCCGCATCACGTTCCTGTTGATCACATTGCCAAGCGCCACCAGCAGCATGCCCTGATGATGCGCCATATAGGCCTGTACGATAGCCATGGTCTGATTTTCTGTGCGGCGCCCGGGAGTGAAATCGAGCGCTTCGTAAAAACCGTAACGCCCCATCGCCCCCATGTCCGTCATGCGGCGGAAATTTTCAACTGCACTTTTCGGCGCATACATCGCCGCCAGGCCGCTTGCATACGGCGAGACAACCACGTCTTTTTCCAGTCCGCGTTTCAGGCCCAGGCCTGGCACACCGAATGCCGAGTATTGATACGTGAAGGCGCGATCACGCAAATTCAGCGCCGACTCGGAAATTCCCCACGGCACCTTGCGTTCTTCTCCGTATTCGATCTGACGCGCAACGATGCCACGGCAGGTTTGATTCAGCATGCTGCCGCGTGGTGTCGCAATTACCAGCGACGGCATCAGGTATTCAAACATCGAACCGGACCAGGAAGCCAGCACCGGCCCGTCCACGCAAGGCAGCATGCGCCGGCCGAGGCGGAACCAGTGCGACGGTGGAATCTGTCGTTCGGCAATTGCCACTATGCTGGCCAGGCGCGCTTCGGATGCCAGTAAATCGTAATAACTATCGTCGAGCTTGCCTTCATCGGCGTTATAGCCGATCGAAAACAGCTTGCGTTCCGCCGACATCAGGAAACGAAAATCCATTTCCATCGCCATGCTGCGCGCAGCGTTTTCCAGTATCTCCAGGCGCATCAGCCATTTACCCGAGCGCGCGCTTGCCTGCGCCAGTGCCGCATCCAGTTCATCGTAAAGCACCTGCGGAATCACGCCGGGATCGAGCCGGTTCTGTGACGAAAACAACCGTGCAACATCGCGGCGCACCGAGTCGCACCGTTCCGGCAAGTCTTCCAGCACGACATAGGCATCTATCTGTGCAGTGACGATCTGCCACAACTCTTCATTCTGCCTGTGCTCAAGATCCTGCGCCTGCAGATGCGCCCACGGCAGAATGGTCACAAAATCTTCGCAATGCGTGCGTACTGCATCGCGCAATTCCCTGGCCCAGGCCAGCACTTCATTATCGGCAATCCGGATTTCGGCTGAAAACGCCTGCGCCAGATCGGCCAGATTTTCCGCACACTCCGCCAGTTCTTTCCAGGCTGCATAAGTAGACAGTCTGCTATCCAGCTTCAGCAGCAGATCGCTGAACTGTTCGACGTTCTTGCGCAACTCCGTGATGCTGACCGTCTGCGTGCGCAATTCGCGTCCTACGCCCTCTATTGCCAGCAGCAATAGCAGTGCGGTGTCGAGCATGCCGGCATCGACGTTGCTGCACAATACGCTCTGCTCGCGCGCATCCTTGCAGGCCTGCGCCAGTACGAACAAATGGCCGGCAAGATTGCCGCTATCAACGGTGGAGATATACCGTGGCGACAGCACTTCCAGACGCTCGGTTTCATACCAGTTGTAGAAATGGCCGCGATAACGCGGCAAATCCTGCAATGTGTTCATCGTCGCTTCCAGCCGCCGCATCATTTCGTCCAGCCCTATCCAGCCAAAATCGCGTGCACTGGCAACCGACAGCAGATACAGGCCGAAGTTGGTAGGCGAAGTGCGATGCGCAATCACCGGATGCGGATCTTCCTGGAAATTATCCGGCGGCAAATAATGATCTTGCGCCACGACGAAGGTAGTGAAGAAACGCCAGGTGCGACGTGCAATCAGGCGCAATTCATTTTCTTCATCGGTATCCAGAAATTCAATATCCTTATCCGGCGGCGGCAAGCTGATCGTGCGCGCAATCACCGGACTCAGCAGCCACAACAAACCGAATGGCAGCACCAGCAACCAGCGTCCCGGATTGAGAAAATACACAATCGCGACGATTGCCACAGTCACTAACATGCCCATGCGGCCACGCCAGACAAAGCTGACCAGAGAATAGCGTTTGGCCCTTCTGACTTGCGCAGAGGTCACCCATTGCAGCAGATTGCGACGCGTGAATACGAGCCGGATCAGCGTGCGTACGATGGCGTCCAGCATCATCCATGCACGTTGCACCAGCACCACCAGCGAAATGAATATCACGGCCAGCGTATCCGGCAGCACGGCCAGGCCGCGCCGCCAATGCGCCTTGAATGAAAGATCGTCGCGATGCGGCAGCAGATCGGAAATGAACTGGAATACGGAAGGCGTCGCCAGCCCCACAATGCCCAACATCAGCCACGGCCAGACCGGAGCAGATTCAAGGCAGAAGGCGGTCACCAACAGCAGCAGAATCGCAGGCGTCATCAGGGAACGACGCATGTTGTCGATGATTTTCATGCGGTCGATGACCGACATCGAAACCCGCCCTATGCTCAGCAGCCACGGCAGCAATTGCCAGTCGCCGCGGACCCAGCGATGCTCGCGTGCCGCAGCTTCCGCAACATGCGAAGGAAAATCCTCGAACAATTCAACGTCGTTGACCAGCGCGCAGCGCGCCAGCGCACCTTCAAACAAATCATGGCTGAGCATGGTGTTTTCCGGCACCTTGCCGGACAGCGCCAGTTCAAATGCATCGACATCGTATAAACCCTTGCCGGAATAACTGCCCCAGCCGAATACATCCTGATACACGTCCGCTACCGCAGCACCGTACGGATCGACGCCGCCGCGCGCGGAAAAGAAACGCCGGAACAGCGTACGTTCCTCCGGCATCGGCAGCGTCGGCGTAATGCGCGGCTGCAGGATGCCGTAGCCTTCAATGACTTGCTTGGTAACGGGATCGTGGCGCGGCTGATTCAACGGATGTGCTGCCACGCCGACCAGTGCGCGCAATGCGCCTATCGGCAGGCGCGTATCCGCATCCAGCGTAATCACGTAACGCACATTGTGCGGCAGCGGATTGTTTTCCGGCAGGAAGGACGTATCGTGCGCTTCGCGCAACAGGCGATTGAATTCATGCAGCTTGCCGCGCTTGCGTTCCCACCCCATCCATAAACCTTCCGCCGGATTCCACAAACGGTTGCGATGCAGGACATAGAAGCGAGTCTGGCCGCTCACACTGGGACCGTAACGCGCATTCAGTTTTGCGATTTCGCGACGGGTTTTTTCCAGCAATGGCAGATCCTGCGGCATATGCTGCTGTTTGGCATCGGCCCAGTCTGACAACAGCGTGAAATACACTTCGCCATCCGGATTGGCAAGATAGTGCGTTTCCAGTTGCTGTATTTCTTCGTCCACGCTCTCTTCACTGGTCAGCATGACAGGCACGGCGACAAAAGTCCGCACGCTTTCCGAAATATCCGCCAGTTCCAGCCGTGGCAAA
Source organism: Herminiimonas fonticola (assembly GCF_040395855.1). Lineage (GTDB taxonomy): Bacteria > Pseudomonadota > Gammaproteobacteria > Burkholderiales > Burkholderiaceae_D > Oxalicibacterium > Oxalicibacterium fonticola_A. The sequence continues at coordinate 23,344 of NZ_JBEBPO010000031.1, forward strand.
TGACGCGGCCAGAACAGACGCATCAATATTTTATTAACGATCGTAATGGCAATATCGGTGGCAGGAAAAAACCCCGCCACAATCAGCAACGTCAGGGCAATGAAAGAAATCTCATGCCCGCGCGTGATCAGCAGCGGAACAGCCAGGACAATGAAGCTGAAAAATAAAATCGTCAGCGGATAGTACCGGCTGGAGTAAGCGACATAATGCCGCTTCAGTCTTTGCGAAAAATGCGGCTGATAACCCAGCTCCGCTTCGAGATCGCTTCTACCGCCCCCCAACAGATAATGACCGGGATCAAGCGCACGCTCGTCGGCAACGACGTCGTCGTGTTGCATCCGGCTGCGATGAGATTCGATCTTGCGCACCAGCGCATCGGCAATCTGCTGTTCCGAATAGTGTGCGTTCAGGGCAATTTGCTGAATGATCTTGCGATAGCGATCGCGCGTCAAAAAATCCAGCGCAACATAATTCGGCAGCGTTTGCAGTTTTTCCTCTACCAGGCTGACCGATTCAAAAAATACACGCCAGTCAAAACTTGCAATGCCGCGCATGCTGGTGATGATGTTGCGTATCGTCTGATTGGAAGCGACTTGCGTCGTATGCTCGCGCAGCACCAGATCGTCTATGGTCAGATCCTGTTCTGCCAGGCGCGCACCCAGCGCATCCAGCAATACTGTAAATCCGGGTTGCTGATAGCGCAGGCGTTGCACCAGTTGCACCACAAATGGCTGTCGCAGGCGGCCCGGCGGCAAGAGCAGCGCCGGTTGCTCGCTTTCCTGCGTCTGCTGCGCAATCGTCACCAGATCGTTGGCAAAATCGTCGGCCTCCTGGCGCGCCGCCTGTGCCGTGACGACGCGTAACGCAACCCGACGCAGATGCGCCAGCAGCACTGCACGCATGACAATGGGCAAGGCCCACAATTCCGCCATCGTCAATGCCTGCACGCGTTGATAGGCTTGCACAAAACGCAGGAACAGATCGGTATCGAAGTGATTGTCGGTATGCGCGGCAAAAGCCCAGCACAATCCATAGATACGCGGCTTGCCGGTAAATTCTCCGTCCGACAATTTCGGCAGCGATTTGTATACGCGGCGCGACATGTTTTCCACCACGCCGACTACGCTTTCTTCAACGACATGCAGGTTATCGAGCAACCATTCGGCAGCAGAAGTAATGGCGCGGCGTTCGGCGGCCGCACGCTCGATCGCCGCATGCGCAGCAACCAGCGCACGCCCATCGTCACGCACCAGGGCGGAAAGGGATCGATGAAAAGGAGCTGCGCCGATTTTTTGTGTGGCGGCCAGTTGCGCTGCAAGCGCTTCCAGTTTTTCCGCGCTGAATATTTCCGCCCGTATCGGCTCTGCGGAAATATCCTCTGCGCTTTCAGCAGCAGGGAAAAATGGAATGTACTGGAGGATTTTATTAAACAAGAGCGCCCCCGCGTTTCCCGCATGAAACATGCGCCTCAAGGGCAAGCGGATTCACGCAAGGATAAGAATCTCTTATGGAAAAAA
>NZ_JBEBPO010000032.1:0-24018 GCF_040395855.1 Herminiimonas fonticola
ATTCGTGGTAGGCCGTGCGGGATTCGAACCTGCGACCAACGGATTAAAAGTCCGCTGCTCTACCAGCTGAGCTAACGACCCGAAAGACAGCTATTATAGAGAACACTTATAGCCTGTGTCAATCACATCTCCACTTTTTATTCATTAGTTTATTTGTCCCGTTCTGATTGCTGTTTCAGCAGACGTGTGTACTGGCAAGGCGGATGATATTGTCTGGCCGCGCGGCCTTGCGAGACAAAAAAATCGCCCGGCCAGCGAGCGATTAGATGATCAATATTAAAAAAATGTCAGCTTTGCGATTTGTTTCCTGCTTCGCGCAGCATTGCGTTATTTAAAATTGGCCAGGCGTTCTTTGGCAGTCTGTGCTGCCGGCGTATTTGGATACTGGGCGACCAGCGACTCCAGCGCTTTTTTCGCAGCCGTACGATCTTTCAATTCCGTGTACGAGCTGGCGATATTCAGCATGGCGTCTGCAGCCTTGGGATTGGCTGGATACTTTTTCAGCAGTGCCTGTTGTGCCGCGATCGCATTTTTATAATCGCGTTGCGCGTAGTAAGCATTGCCGATCCAGTATTGCGCGGAAGGGGCATAGGCGGATTGTGGATAACGCTGGATGAAATCGGTGAAGGCTGTGCCGGATTTTTTATAATCGCCAGCCTTGAACAGAGCGAGCGCATTGTCGTACATGCGTTGCTCCGACAATTCCACCGAAGCTTCCTGGCCATCGACGGCGACGATTTGCGGTTCCAGCTTGCGCAGACGATTGTCCAGATCGACGTAGAAATCTTTCTGTCTCTGCTGCGCGTTGGCGACTTCATTCGACAAGACTTCGATCTGGCCGCGCAGACGTGCGATCTCCTGCTTCAACTGCTCGTTCTGATTTGCCAGTTCGAGTACGGCAGTGGATTCGGCCTTGCTTTGTTGTAGCGCATCGACTTTGGTGCGTACATCGAGAATGGCGCGGCGCGCTTCATCGTCGCCGAACAGCGCGGCATGCGCTGACAGCGACGCACAAGAAAATGCGGCCATCAAGGCCGCAATCAGGGTTTTTTTAATCATTGGCATTCAGATTAATAAACGATATCTGCACGGCGGTTTTCTGCCCATGCTGCTTCGTCGCTACCCAATGCTTTTGGTTTTTCCTTGCCTAGCGATACGGCTTCCATTTGCGACTCGGGAACGCCTAACAGGGACATGGATTTACGCACTGCTTCTGCACGCTTCTGACCGAGAGCCAGGTTGTATTCTGCGCCGCCGCGTTCATCGGTATTACCCTGGATGATGATTTTACGAGTCTTGTTGCTTTGCAGGTATTTGGCGTGATTTGCCACGACTTGCTGGTATTCAGGTTTGACGACGTAGCTGTCGTAGTCGAAGTACACGCTGCGCTTGGCCAATACACCTTGTGGATCGTTCAATGGATCGCTCGATGCGTTGACGGTGCCGACGGAGCGCGGATCTACTGACGAGCCTGTGCGGTCTTCGATCGGTGCCTTGTCGTCCAGTTTGGTGGACGAGCATGCTGCCAGCAGCATGGCGGTCGACAAGATAAAAACTGATGTAATGGTGCGCATTTTATTCCCCTAGGTGATAAGCGTTCGAATGTTAATTAAATCAATTGACCTGCATTATTTCATAAACGGGCCCCATGTGGGCTCACGTATGTCGCCAGCCTGAGTGGTCAGGCGCTGTTTAACCTGGCCATCCACCGAAACAACCGCCAGTGTGCCGCGGCGACCGGATTCGGTTGCGTACATCAGATATTTGCCGTTAGGCGAAAAACTGGGCGATTCGTCTTTGACGGTATCGGACAGGCGTTGTTCCTGACCGTTCGTCAAATCCAGTATAAATAATTGAAATTTTCCTTCGCGGCGCGAAATATAGGCCAAAAATTTACCGTCTGGCGAGATGCGCGGGCTGATGTTGTAGCTGCCGGAGAAGGTTACGCGGCGTGCTTCGCCGCCAGTGGAGCTCATTTTGTAGATTTGCGGTCCGCCGCTGCGGTCGCTGGTGAAGTAGATGCTTTGGCCGTCGGCCGAGAACTGCGGTTCGGTATCGATGCCGTTGGAATTGCTCAGGCGGCGCGGGCTGCTACCGTCCGCATTGACAACGTAGACCTGAGTCAAGCCGTCGCGCGACAGTGCTACTGCCAGCCGGCTGCCATCAGGTGACCAGGATGGAGCGGAATTGCTGCCCTTGAAGTTGGCTGCCACCGTACGTTTTCTGCTGACCAGATCCTGAATGTAGACGACCGGTTTTTTATTCTCAAAGGAGACGTAAGCGACCTTGGTGCCGTCCGGCGACCATGCCGGCGAAATGATCGGTTCGTTGGAACGCAAGGCGACCTGCGTGCCTTCGCCATCGGAATCGGCAATCTCCAGACGGAATTCCTTGCCGGCCTTGGTCACGTAGGCGATGCGGGTAGCAAATGCGCCGCGTATGCCGGTCAGTTTTTCAAAGATATCGTCAGCAATCTTGTGCGCGGAAACGCGAATGAACTGCGGCTGGTTGGCCAGTGCCAGCGACGATAATTGTGCCTGCTTGAGGGTATCGAACAAGCGGTATTTCACATCCAGGCGGCCGTCCGGCAGGCGCTGTACGCTGCCGACTACCAGTGCATCGGCGCCACGCGATTTCCAGTCGGCAAGATTGACTTGTGAATTTTCTGTCAACACGGTGCCGGTATCGATGACCTTGAAATAACCGCTACGCAACAGATCGGCCTTGATGATGGCGCTGACCTGATGCGGAGAGAGGGATTCATCACCAAAGGCGGCAATTGCAATCGGAATCTGGTTGGCGCCTACGCCTGCGATTTCCACCCGCAATTGCGCGTGAGCGAGACTGGTAACGAACAAGGCAAGGATCGCGAATGAGCGTAAAAAAGAAGTCTTGGTCATGGGTCACTGATCTTTCGGTTTGTGAACGACGGTCAAGCGGCCAGGGACGCTGCCGGACTGATCGGGAGGAAATGGTTGCGAGCGTTCGATCGCGCGTTTAACGGCTTCATCGAAACCGGGCAAGCCGGACGATTTGCGCAGACGTAATCCGCGTAGCGAGCCGTCGGGCAGCAGTTCGACATCGTATTCGACCTGAGGATTCCCGCTTAATTCAGGCGGCACGTTAAATACCGTGTTTGAGCGGATTTTTGCCCGGATTTTATCGGCATATGCACCGTCTGCGCGGCCGCTGCCTTGCGATTTGGCTGCCTGGCCGGTGCCGCCGCTACCGACTGCGCCGGTCAGGCGACGCATTTCTTCAGCGCGTATCTTGTCGCGCATTTCGGCATCGCGTTGATCCTGCAGGCGTTTTTTATCTGCTTCCGCTTTTTTCTGCTGTTCGGCTTTCTTGTCGGCTATCTGTTTGTCGAGTTTTTCCTGTTTTTCTTGCTCGGCCTTTTGCTTCAGCTTTTTCTCTTTTGCTTCTTCGGCCAGTTGGTCTTTGCGTTCCTGCTCTTTGCGCTTCTTTTCTTTTTCCAGCGCGATATCGACTTTGGGAGGCGGTGGTGCAATAGGTTCTGCCTTCGGCTCTTCCTTGACGACAGGCTTGGGTTCCGGTTTTGGCTGAGGAGTGGGTTCGGGTTCCGGTGGCAGCGGTGCGGCTTCCTTCGCTTGCAGATCCCAGATTTCTGCTTTCACCGCGACCGGTGTTTCGCTTTGCCAGTCTATGCCTATCCAGAAAAATACCAGTAGCGCGACGTGCACGGCTGCCGCCAGCGTGATGGCACGCCAGCGACCTGGTTCTTTCGGGACGATATACGGTGAATGTTCAGTCATAAAGCAGTGTTCACTTGGTCGCTAGCCCTACGCGGCTGATGCCAAGTTTTTTGGCTTCCGAGATGGCTTGTATCACCTCGTCGTATTTAATGTTCTTGTCTGCAGCAATCATGACGGCGATGTCGGGATTGTCGGCATATAGTGCCTTTAATTTCTGCCCGAGTTCGCCGCGCCCTATCGTTTCGCTAGCTGCTGTTGCGCCTTTTTTACCTCGCACCGAGACGGTTGCCGATGCATCAGCCTTCAATTCAATGCTGATGTATTCGGTCGGTGGCTGTGTGGATTTGGCAGCGTTTGGTAACTGGATTTCGTTGGGATTGACCATAGGCGCCGTCACCATGAAGATCACGAGCAGCACCATCATCACGTCGATATAAGGAACGACGTTGATTTCGGATTTGAATTTTCTGTTGCGTCCGCCGCGCATGCTTCCGGAAGTGAATGACATTGCTGCAGTCCTTAGCGCGTCTGGCGTTGCAGAATATTCGAGAATTCTTCCACGAAGCTTTCAAAGCGCATCGCCAGTCTGTCGATATCGTGCGAATAGCGGTTGTAGGCAACCACGGCCGGAATTGCCGCGAACAGGCCGATGGCGGTAGCGATCAGGGCTTCTGCAATCCCTGGTGCAACGGCTGCCAGCGTGGCCTGCTGGACGTTCGCCAGGCCGCGGAAGGAATTCATGATGCCCCATACGGTGCCGAACAAGCCGACGTAAGGCGAGACCGAGCCGACCGAGGCGAGGAAGGCGAGGTGCGATTCCAGGCCATCCATTTCACGCTGATAGGCTGCGCGCATGGCGCGGCGTGCGCCGTCCAGACGTACGCTGGCCTGATCATTGGATGCGCGGGATTTGTTGAATTCGCTCATGCCTGCTTCAAAGATGCGCTCCAGCGCGCCGGTCGAACCGCTGCTTTTGCGGCGATTGGAGGTGGCGTCCTGATAGAGCGCATTCAAATCGCCGCCCGACCAGAAGGCGCGTTCAAATTCTTCGGTTTGCAAGCGTGCATTCTTGATGGCAAACATCTTGCGGAAGATGTAAGTCCAGCTCATGACGGATACGGCAACCAGCAGCGCCATGACGAGCTGCACAAGGACTGAAGCGTTGGTGATGAGGTGGACGAAGGAAAGATCTTGGGTGACGGTCATGGAAGTGTGGTGTAGTCGAATTTGGTCAATTGTATGCGCAACTGGCGGAGGGCTGTACGATTTGGTTCTGCATGTACTTCATATATATGTGCTTCATGAGCAGCTTGCCGGAAACAATTTCCCTGGCGTTCTGCTGCAAGCGGACATCACGATGACTCTAATTGTTGAATAGCGAGCATGACTTCCTGCGGAATTTCACTGGGCCTGAAGCGCACAGTATCCACGCAGCCGACCTTGATGCGCCCGGTAGCCAGCAATTCCTGCTGTTCGCCGTTGATGCGCCAGGCTTGCTGCACGAATTGTACCGAAGCGCGGCCCATCTTTTCGACTACAACGGTCAATTTCAGTTCATTATCCAGTTTCGCCGGGGCGTGGTAATCGACGGCGGTACTTTTGACGACGAACATGACACCGTGGGTTTCCGTCATGATTTGCTGGTTGATGCCGGCGCTGCGCAGCCATTCGGTGCGTGCCCGCTCAAAAAACTTCAGATAGTTCGCATAGAACACGACGCCGCCGGCATCGGTATCTTCATAGTAGACGCGGATGGTCCACGTAAAATTTGACAGCATCGGTTGACCTTGAGTCGGCAACGCCGGGGCGGTGTTGCCATGATTTTTCTGCGGCTGCGACATTATCGATGATATCGATTTGGCGTGACAAGCCTGTTACCTGCCACGCCGTGCACGCTTATCCTGTCACGACGGGAGATTGCGTTTAATGAGCAAGGGGCCGAAACCCTGGCAAGTCGGCATGATTTCAATGTGGTTGATATTCACATGCGGCGGCAGGGTCGCGATCCAGTATGCGGTGTCTGCAATATCGCCCGGGCTCAGGGGCGTGGTGCCTTCATATACTTTGGCCGCGGCGGCATCGTCGCTCAGGCGTACATTGGAAAACTCCGTGCCGCCAGCCAGACCGGGCGCCAGATTGGTTGCGCGCACGCCGGTGCCAGCCAGGTCGGCACGCAGATTCAGTGTGAATTGCGCGACGAAAGCCTTGGTTGCGCCATATACATTGGCGCCGGGATAGGCATACGCGCCGGCGCTGGAGCCGATGTTGATGATGGTGCCGCGATTGCGCTTGAGCATGTCCGGCAAGACCAGACGTGTAACTGTGACCAGGCCTTTGCAATTGGTCTCTATCATGGTTTCCCACTGTTCCAGTGACGCGGTTGGTGCCGTTGCGATTCCAAGGGCGAGGCCGGCATTGTTGATCAGCACGTCGATTTCCCGCCATTCAGCAGGAAGGGAATCCAAGGCGGCGCTGATGGAATTCTTGTCGGTCACGTCCATCGCGACGGTCAAAACGGCTGCGCCCAGTTCTGCAGCGAGATCGTCCAGACGGTCTTTGCGACGTCCGGTGGCAATGACTTTGTGACCTTGTTGTGCAAATTTTCGTGCCATTTCAGCACCGAAGCCTGAGCTTGCGCCTGTGATCAAAACGATCATGGGATTTCCTTTAAAACGAAAACGAGGCAGAAGAGGGTGCTCGTATAAAAAATACTGCTGATTAAAAATGTGCGTGGCGAAATGCTTTTTCGCTCACGCACATAATCATCTGATTACCTGGCTGCCTGCGCGCGCTGGATCAGGAAGCTGGTCAGCAAAGGTACAGGACGTCCGGTCGAACCTTTGGCTGCGCCGCTTTTCCATGCGGTGCCGGCGATATCCAGATGTGCCCACGTGTATTTCTTCGTGTAGCGTTCGAGGAAGCAGGCTGCAGTAACTGCTCCGCCGGCCGGGCCGCCGATGTTCGCCATGTCGGCAAAATTCGATTTCAACTGTTCCTGATAGCTGTCCTCGATGGGCATGCGCCATGCGGTGTCGCCGGAGGCCTTGCCGGCGGCAAGCAGTTCGTTGGCCAGCGCATCGTGTGCGTCGTCGCTGCGGGTAAACAAGCCGGAATTGTGATGGCCGAGCGCCGTGATGCAGGCACCGGTCAGTGTTGCGACGTCCACTACGGCAGCCGGTTTGAAGCGCTCGACATAGGTCAGTGCATCGCACAGCACCAGCCGGCCTTCGGCGTCGGTATTCAGGACTTCAATCGTCTGGCCGGACATCGAGGTAACGATATCGCCGGGCTTGGTGGCGCTGCCGGACGGCATGTTTTCGCAGGTCGGGATAACGACGATGACGTTGAGTTTCAATTTCAGCTCGGCGATCGCACGCATGGTGCCGAGCACGGAGGCGGCACCGCCCATGTCGTACTTCATTTCATCCATGGCTGCGCCGGGTTTGAGCGAGATACCGCCCGAGTCGAAGGTGATGCCTTTGCCGACCAGCACGACAGGTGCATCCTTGGCTTTGCCGCCCAGGTGTTTGAGTACGATGAATTTCGGCGGCTCGACGCTGCCGTTGGTGACGGACAGGAAGCTGCCCATTTTCAGCGCCTGCAATTGCTTGCGATCCAGCACTTCAACCTGCAGCTTGAATTCCTTGGCCATTTTTTTGGCTGTATTGGCCAGATAGGTCGGCGTGCAGACATTGGCTGGAAGATTGCCCAGGTCCTTGGTGAGGTCTATGCCGTTGGCTTGTGCAACGGCTTGTGCAACTGCATCCCTGGCGATAGCGGCCGCAGCGGTGCTGACTGCAAAGGCGATTTTTTTCACGCCGGTAGCAGCGGGTTCTTTTTTGCTTTTCAGGCTGTCGAAGTGGTAGGCGGCATCGCGTGTGTTGAGTATGGTGCAGCGTATGCCCCATGCCGCGTCGCGTGCAGCAACTGCGTCCAGCGGCAAGGCAATGACGGCTTCACTCGCACCCAGCGAGGCAAAGGTACGTGCCACTGCCTGCACTGCGGATGAAAAATCCTTTTCGCTCACGGTGTCGTCTTTGCCCAGACCGACCAGCAGCACACGTTCGGCAGCGACGCCGCTGACGCCGCGCAATAGCAGTGTAGAACCGGCTTTGCCGGAAATGTCACCGGACTTTAACGCGGCACTGATATCGCCCTTTTGGTTCAATGCCTGCGCGGCGGCGGACAGCTTTTTATTTTCAAATACGGCGACGGCGATACAGCCCGTCTTGATACCGGCGATAGTGCTTTTTGCGTCCAATGGTTTTATGCTAAAGTCCATGCGTTACTCTCCTTGTCGATCCACGATTATAGCCTTCCAATGATTTTTCAGCGCGCGCTCCGACGCGACTTGCTCAGTACCGCTGGCGCCGTCTTCACTACCCTTTTTACTATTACGATCACGGTGATGCTGATTCGTATTCTGGGGCAGGCTGCCGGCGGCAAAGTCGCGTCTGCCGATGTGGTGGCGCTGATCGGTTTTTCTGCGCTGAATTATTTGCCCATCATCCTGAACCTGGCCGGCTTCATGTCGGTGCTGCTGGTCGTCACGCGCAGCTATCAGGATTCGGAAATGGTCGTGTGGTTTGCATCCGGCCTGAGCCTGTCGCGCTGGATTCCGCCGGTCCTGATGTTCGCGCTGCCTATCGTGGTGATGACGACGCTGCTCAGCCTGTTTCTCACGCCGTGGTCGAACCAGCAAAGCGCCATCTACAAGGAACGCTATGCAAACCGCGAGGATATTGCGCGGGTTTCGCCGGGAAAATTCCAGGAATCCTCGTCATCCGATCGCGTGTTCTTCGTTGAAGGCGTCGCCGGCGATGCAAGCAAGGTCAGGAATATTTTCGTCAGCAGTGTGCGCAACGGTAAAACCAGCGTGGTGGTAGCGAAGGAAGGCACGATAGAAATAGATCCGGCCGGCGATAAATTTCTGGTTATGCACCAGGGACGACGCTACGACGGCGTGCCGACGCAATCGGATTTTCAATTGATGGAATTCGATCGTTACGGTGTACTGGTGGCAAGCCAATCCAAGGCGCTGGTGGGCGATACTTCGGCACGCGCATTGACGACACAGGAAATTTTACGCAATCGCAATAATTTCAATGACGGCGAGCTGTTGTGGCGAGTGTCCTTGCCGTTGATGGGCGTCTTGCTGATGCTGCTGGCGATCCCGCTGGGTTTCGTCAATCCGCGCGGCGGGCGTTCGGCCAATTTGCTGATTGCATTATTCCTGTTTGTTTTTTACAGCAACATGTTGAGCTATGCGCAGGCAACCGTAGTGCAAAGTCGCGCTTCATTCATGATGGCATGGTGGCCGGTGCATCTGGTGGCGCTGTTGGTGGCGGTGATATTTTTTGCCTGGCGTTTGAATGTCAATAGTCGCTACCATCCGCTGGTAGTGTGGGCGATGATCAAGCGTGCGTATTTCACACGGCAGGTGGCAGCATGAGAATCCTGCAAAAATATTTCGCGGCTGAAATCGGCCGCTCGGTGATCTTTGTATTGATCGCATTTCTGGCGCTGTTCGGCTTTTTCGACCTGATTGCAGAGTTGAAGGCGGTAGGACACGGCGGCTACAAGATCCAGCACGCCTTGCTGTTTGTGCTGTTGTCCATGCCAGGTTATTTGTATGAGTTGATGCCGATTGCCGCCTTGATCGGAACCATCTGGACGCTGTCGCAATTTGCTGCGCGCTCCGAATTCACGATCATGCGGGCATCCAGCATGTCAACCGGCATGGCCGGCATGATGCTGATCAAGATCGGCCTGGTGTTTGCCATCGTCACTTTTGTGTTCGGCGAATTTCTGGTGCCTGTCTCCTCGCATATGGCAGAGAGGATCAGAACCCTGAACCAGGGTGGTTCGCTGTCGCAAGAGTTTCGTTCCGGCCTGTGGACCAAGGATGTGATCCGCTCGAACGGCAAGGATGGTGAAGCCATAGGTTCACGGTTTTTGAATGTGCGGACGGTCCAGCCTGATGGCCAGTTGACTGACCTGAAAATTTACGAATTCAATCGCAACTTCCATCTGACAGCCTTGATTACGGCGGCCAAGGCCGATTACCAGGGCGACAATATCTGGCTGCTGTCGAACGGTTCGGAGGCGGAGTTTGGTGAAACGGAATTAATGGGGGCGGCCGTGGCGACCGATATTACCACCGCGATTTCGACCAAGACGTTTGCCAGCAAGCCGCTGATATCCGAAGTGACGCCGGAGATACTTTCTGTCGGGTTCTCCGATCCGTCACAAATGTCGGCCTACGATCTGGTGAATTACACGCAATATCTGGCGGAAAACAATCGCGAAACGGTGCGCTACGAAATCGCCTTATGGAAAAAAATCGTGTACCCGTTTGCGGTATTCGTGATGATGGCGCTTGCCTTGCCGTTTGCTTACCTGCATTTCCGTTCCGGTGGTGTCAGTCTGAAAATTTTTACCGGCATCATGATCGGTGTCAGCTTTCAGCTGATTAACAGTCTCTTCTCGCACCTGGGCTTGCTCAATACCTGGCCGCCGTTTGCCACGGCAATTCTGCCCAGTCTGTTGTTCCTGCTGGCTGCAATCGGCGCCTTGTTATGGGTTGAGAGGCATTGATGAGTCAGACGCGTCGCGCCCTGGTGCTGTTTGCGCATGGTGCGCGCGATCCGCGCTGGGCCGAACCCTTTCAGCGTTTGCAGTCGGCGGTGCAGATGCAGTCGCCTGAACTGAGCGTCTCGCTGGCGTTTCTCGAATTGATGTCGCCGCGCTTGCCGGAGCTGGTGCCGACTTTGGTCGCCGATGGCATAGGCGACATCACGATAGTGCCGGTATTTCTTGGGCAGGGTGGTCATGTTCGGCACGATTTGCCGTTGTTGATAGATGAATTGAAAGTGCAATATCCGGATGTGTCGTTCCGGATCGCCGATGCGGTCGGCGAGGACGAGCAGGTATTGCTGGCGATGGCGAAATATTGTCTGGGTACGCTGGAGTAATTGCGCGTTTGAATGTGGCGACAGCAGCTCGACTGCTGTTCCACTTATGTACTACTTTTTTGAAGTGCTGCGTTCAGCCAGCGCTTCTCCTATCATCACCAGCACTGGCCCCTGACATTCTCCCAATCCCTGTTCCAGCTCGCGCAATCTGATGCGCATGATGCGCTGATTTTCCAGACTGCAGTTTTCCACCACGACCACTGGCAGGTCTGGTGAACGTCCCTGTTCCAGCAGTTTTTGCGCAGTGATGATCGCTTCGCGACCGCCCATGTATTGAATCAGCGTATCGCAATCCGGCAGCGTCAATAGATCGGGTTGATTCGGTGCGGTGCTGGAAGTGAAGAAGGCAATGCTGCGCGCAATGCCGCGTTTGGTCAGCGGCTGCTGTGTGGCAGCAGCGGCAGCGAATGCAGTGGTGATGCCGGGTACGATTTCGACGGCAATGCCGTGCGTTTCCAGCGCGTGCAATTCTTCATCGGCGCGCCCGAACAGCATCGGGTCGCCACCTTTCAGGCGTACGATCAATTTGTATTTTTTTGCACATGCAATCAGCAACTGATTGATTGCGATCTGCGCGGTGGACCGCTGACCGCTGCGTTTGCCAACGGATATTTTTTCAGCCTGCGGACACAGCGTCAGCATCTCGGGTGTGACCAGTGCATCGTGCAGCACCACGTCGGCTTGCGCCAGTATGCGCGCGCCGCGTACGGTAATCAGATCGATGGCACCGGGGCCGGCGCCGATCAGATAGACTTTCCCGTACGCTTTTTTCTCTTGCGACATGCAGCTATCTTATGCGAGGCGAATCATGCCGGCAGCCACTGTCTGATGCGTGACTTCATCGATCAGGATGAAGGCGCCGGTCGAACGGATGGCATCGTAGGCATCGGCCGCCAATGGCTGCTGGACATTGATCGTCACGCTGGCGATGCCATTGAGTTTGACTTCGTCGGCAGGACGTTTTTCCTGCGTGTTGATGTCGAGCAGCGATTCGATTTTCGTTACACGCGCACCTACTTGTCGCGTGGTGTGCTTGAGCCAGTATTTGCGACGCAGGTCCAGTGGTTCTTCCGACAGCCAGCACAGATCGGCATTCACGGTTTTCAGCAATTCAGCCGGGCGGCTTGCAGCAGACAGCATATCGCCGCGTGAAATGTCTACATGCTCTTCCAGCAGCAGCGTGACCGATTGGCCGACTACCGCCTGTTCGATCGAGCCGTCAAAGGTTTGTATGTCCTTGACGGTGGCGGTCTGGCCGCTAGGCTGTATTACCAGCTTGTCGCCTTTGCGTACTTTGCCTGCTTCTATGCGTCCCATGTAGCCGCGGAAATCATCGGCTTCGTGGCCGTTGTGGCGCGCCACCAGTTGTACCGGGAAACGGAAGGGTTCGTCATGCGATTCGTCGTAGACGCTCAGCGATTCCAGCAATTCAATCAGCGTAGGGCCCTGGTACCAGCCCAGCTTGTCGCCGCGCGTCACCACATTGTCGCCAGCCAGTGCGGAGAGTGGAATCGGGTGGATATCTTTCAAGCCCAGTGTTTTCGCGAATTCCGAGTATGCGGCAACGATACGGTCATAGACTTTCTGATCGTAGTTGACCAGATCCATCTTGTTGACCGCAACAATCACGTGTTCGATCTGCAGCAGATGGGCAATGGTCGAATGGCGTTTGGTCTGGATCAGCAATTCCACGCTGCCATCGTCGCCCAATTTCACTTTGGATACGTCGATCAGAATGATGACTGCATCCGCAGTGGAAGCGCCCGTCACCATGTTGCGTGTGTACTGTTCATGGCCCGGTGTATCGGCAATGATGAACTTGCGTTTCGGCGTGGCGAAGTAGCGATAGGCGACGTCGATCGTGATGCCTTGTTCGCGCTCGGCTTCCAGACCGTCGGTCAGTAAGGAAAGATCGATGGTGTCGCCGACTGTGCGTTTATGCTTGGCGCGCGACATCGCATCGAGCTGGTCGGCGAAGATGCCCTTGCTGTCGAACAGCAGGCGGCCGATCAGCGTGCTCTTGCCGTCATCGACGGAGCCGGCGGTAATGAAACGCAGCAAGCCGCGTTCGGCCGCGTTGCCGCCAGTGCGGGAGATAGCTTGTTCTGCAACGACTGCGTTCATCAGAAATATCCTTCTTTTTTACGTTTTTCCATCGACGCTTCAGACGTTTGATCGTCCATGCGGGTAGCGCCGCGTTCGGTAATTTGGGTAATGGCGGTTTCCGCAATGATGGCGTCGACCGTATCTGCATCGGATGAAACCGGGCAGGTGCACGAAATGTCGCCAACGGTGCGGAAGCGCACGGTTTGCGTTTCAATCGTTTCGCCTTCTTTCGCCGGCGTCAGATTGGTCAATGGCACCAACAGGCCGTTGCGCGGAATGACCTGGCGCTGGTGCGCGAAATAGATCGACGGCAATTCCAGTTTTTCGCGAGCGATGTATTGCCAGACGTCGAGTTCGGTCCAGTTCGAGATCGGGAACACGCGCATGTTTTCGCCCGGATGGACGCGGGTGTTGTACAAGTCCCAGAGTTCCGGACGCTGTGCTTTCGGATTCCATTGGCCGAAGTCGTCGCGGAAGGAAAAGATGCGTTCCTTGGCGCGCGCTTTTTCTTCATCACGGCGGGCGCCGCCTATGCAGGCATCGAATTTATGTTCGGCGATGGTTTCCAGCAAGGTCACCGCTTGTGCAGCATTGCGCGAATCGGTGAGTGGATTGCGCAAACGCACGGTGCCGCGCTTGATCGAATCTTCGACGGAGCCGACGATCAGGCGTTCGCCGAGTTCGGCCACGCGCTTGTCGCGGAACTGAATCACTTCGTCAAAGTTGTGGCCGGTGTCGATGTGCACCAGCGGGAAGGGGAATTTACCCGGGCGGAAGGCTTTTTCCGCCAGACGCAACATGACGACGGAATCCTTGCCGCCGGAAAACAGCAGCGCAGGATTACTGCACTCGGCTGCGACTTCGCGCATGATATGGATCGCTTCGGACTCCAGCCAATCGAGGTGCTTGCTGCTGGCGGCGTCGAGGAAAAGCTTGTCAACTGCTGTGTTCATCTTGTGGTTCTCACGCTGTAGTAGATACGGGTTTGATTCTGATCAGTTTGCCGTCAACGACGTGCAAGCCGCATTCCTTGGATTCCGGGTTTTCCCACCACCAGCGACCTGCGCGTACATCTTCGCCGGGTTGTATGGCGCGGGTGCATGGTTCGCAGCCGATGGATGGAAATCCTCTATCGTGCAATACGTTGTACGGCACGTTGTTGCTGCGGATGTAATGCCAGACGTCTTCTTCCGACCAGTCCGCGAGCGGATTGAACTTCACCATGTCGTGTGCCTCGTCCTGTTCCTGCACATGCAGTTCGGCGCGCGTACTTGATTGCGCACGGCGCTGGCCGGTTACCCATGCACGCTTGCCTTGCAAGGCGCGATTCAAAGGCTCGACCTTGCGAATGCGGCAGCATTCCTTGCGCATGTCCACGCTTTCATAAAACGCGTTCAAACCGTTTTGTTTGACGTAGGCTTCCACCGCTTCCGGCTGCGGGCGATACAACTCGACGTCGTAACCGTAGGTTTCCTTGATGCGATCGAGTACGGCCAAAGTCTCTGCATGCAGGCGGCCGGTTTCCAGTGTGAAAATCGTGATCGGCAGCTTGCTGCGCAGGATCATGTCGGTCAGCACCTGATCTTCAGCAGCCAGGCTGGAAGCGAACACGGCAGGCGCAAACTGATCCGCCACGCGTTGCAGCGTTTCTTTGGTGGCCGCAACCAGCGCGGCGAAATCGGTTTCGTTCATTTTGATGCAACTGCCTGACGGTCAACGCGGCGGAACAAAGGTGTTTTTTTATCCCACGACTGTTGATAACTTTCGGAAAAATCGCTCAAGCCTTTCAGCGCATCGTGGACGTCGCGATCTGCACGGATGGCAAACGAGTTGAAGCCGACGCGCTGCATGTAAAACAACTGGTCGCGCAGCACATCGCCGACCGCACGCAGTTCGCCCTTGTAGTCGTAACGCATGCGCAGATTGTAGGCAATCGAATAGCCGCGGCCATCTGCAAATTTCGGGAAATCAATTGCGATCATCGAAAATCTTGCAGCGTCGTCTTTCAATGCTTCCGGACGTTCGTCGCTGGCGAGCCAGACGCCGATATCGTCGCGTGATTCCAGTTGCGCGCGTTGTACCTGCCATACGGCGAGCGGCACGATGACCTTGCCGGCGGGAACCACAACGGCTTCCGGTTTTTCGGTCACTTGCTCTTCCGTGCCTGCCACGATTTCTGTTTTCAGGCGCAGCAATGTCCAGTCGTCTTCACCGACCACGACTCTGTCCTTGATGATGTTAAGCATATGCATCTTCTCCTGTAGCTTGCACAACCTTGATCGGAGTGGCGTACACATGTTCCTTGAACGGTGCGATACCTATGCGACGGGCGGTGTCGATGAAGCGCTCATCTTCGATGCGGTCGCGTACATAAACCTGCAACAGGCGTTCGATCACGGTCGGCATTTGATATGCCGAGAACGATGGGCCGATGATCTTGCCGATCGAGCTTTCGTTGCCTTGCGCGCCGCCTATCGATACCTGATACCACTCGGCACCGTCCTTATCGACACCGAGGATGCCGATATTGCCGACGTGATGATGGCCGCAGGCGTTGATACAACCGGATATATTCAACTCGATATCGCCGATGTCATGCTGGAAATCCAGATTGTCGAAACGTTCGGCAATCGCTTCTGCGATCGGTATCGATTTGGCATTTGCCAGCGAGCAGAAATCGCCACCAGGGCAGCAGATCATGTCGGTCAGCAAGCCGATATTCGGCGTTGCCAGACCGTGCGATTTTGCCGCTTCCCATACGGCGAACAGATCGGTGATCCGGACGTCAGCCAGTACTACATTCTGCTCATGCGTGACACGCAATTCGCCGAAGCTGTAGCGGTCGGCCAACTCGGCCATGAAGTCCAGTTGCTCTGCCGTTGCATCGCCAGGCGGCACACCGGTTTTCTTCAACGACAGGACGACGGCTGCATAGCCGGGAACCTTGTGCTGTTTGACATTGCGGTTCAGCCAGTTTTTGAAAGCCTTGTTTTCCGCCTTGTTTTTCTCGAATTCTGCATCGGTTGCCGGCAATGTTGCATACGCAGGCATCGTGAAAAATGCCGCCACGCGATTCAATTCTTCCTCAGTCAGGGTGCCGGGACCGTCCTTGATGTCCAGCCATTCCTGTTCGACCTGGCGACGATATTCGTCGATGCCGATGGCTTTCACCAGAATCTTGATGCGCGCCTTGTAAATGTTGTCGCGGCGACCGTACTGGTTGTAGACGCGCAGTATGGCTTCGAGATAAGTCATGATGTGCTGCCACGGCAGGAATTCGCAAATGACGCTGCCGATGATAGGGGTGCGACCCATGCCGCCACCGACCAGCACGCGGAAGCCGATTTCGCCCTGTTCGTTCTTGATGACGTGCAGGCCGATGTCATGTATTGCGGTTGCAACGCGATCTTCGACGGCGCCGTTGATGCCGATCTTGAACTTGCGCGGCAGGTAGGCGAATTCCGGATGGAAGGTGCTCCATTCGCGGATGATTTCTGCATACGGCCGCGGATCGACGATTTCGTCGGCGGCAACGCCAGCCAGTTCGTCCGAGGTGGTATTGCGGATGCAGTTGCCCGAAGTCTGGATTGCATGCATTTCGACCGAAGCGAGTTCGGTCAGAATGTCCGGTGTTTGTTCCAGGTTGATCCAGTTGAACTGCAGATTCTGGCGCGTGGTGAAGTGACCGTAGCCGCGGTCGTACTTGCGGGCGATATGGCCGAACATGCGCATCTGCGCCGACGACAGCAGACCGTACGGTACGGCGATGCGCAGCATGTAGGCGTGGCGCTGCATATAGAGGCCGTTCTGCAGACGCAGAATGCGGAATTCATCTTCTGCCAATTCGTCCGACAGGCGACGGCGCACCTGATCGCGATATTGCGCGATGCGTTCCTTGACGATTTGATGGTCGTATTGGTCGTAGCGATACATCTTGTATTCCTCAGTAAACTAACTTCACGGCGACGGTTGTCAGCACACTGGCCAGCAACACGCGCAGCACTTTTTCCGGTATGGCTCGCGACACCAGCGATCCCAGCGTAATACCGGGCACGGAGCCCAGCAGCAGCATGGCAAGCAGTTCCCAATTGATCGATCCGAGCCACCAGTGGCCGAGGGCCGCGATGGCGGTCAAGGGCACTGCGTAGGCGATATCGGTACCGGCAATTTCTGCCGGCGTCAGGCGTGGATAAAGCAAAACCAGTATGGTGGCGCCGATAGCACCGGCACCAATAGACGAGATTGTAACCAATGTACCGAGAATTGCACCGGAAACAATTGTCGCTGCGACCAGTTTTCCACCTTGAATTTGCCGGCCCGGATGTGCGTTCATCCAGCGCTGCATGCGTGTCCTGAAGATCAGCGCGATCACGGTCAACATGACCGAACCGGCGATCGAATAGCGGATGATCTGGCCGATTTCCTGATCCAGGCCGCCGAAGTATTTCAGCGCCAGCGTGGTCAAGACTGCAGCCGGCAGGGCGCCCAGGCACAGATATTTGACGATATTCCAGTGCACATTGCCGCGATAACGGTGGGCAAAGGTGCCCGCGACCTTGGTGGCGGAGGCAAATGCGAGGTCGGTACCGACCGCCACTGTTGGCGAGACGCCGAACAGCAGTGTCAGCAAAGGCGTCATCAGGGAGCCGCCGCCGACGCCGGTCAAACCGACCAGCAAACCGACAGCAAAACCTGAAACGATATAAGAAACAGACATAAGACCTCGCGCAAAGTAGGGCAAATAGTAATAAACTTGAGCCTTATTCCAAACGACTTAGTAATTATTTGCTTATATGTGTTTTTGATATAAGCAATGGTGAAAAATGGCTGAAATGCTTTTCAGCCGAAAAAACATGAGGGGAAGGCATGAATCTCCACCAACTTCGCTTTGTGCGCGAAGCCGTTCGGCAAAATTTCAATTTGACGGAAGCGGCCAAGGCGCTGTTTACTTCGCAGCCAGGTGTGTCCAAGGCCATCATTGAGCTGGAGGAAGAGCTGGGCGTGGATATCTTTTCGCGCCATGGCAAGCGGATACGCGGCCTGACCGAGCCTGGAAGAGCAGTGCTGAAGTCGGTCGAAGTGATCATGCAAGAGATAGAAGGACTCAAACGCATAGGCAATGAGTTCGCGGCGCACGATAGCGGCAGCTTCACGATAGCGACCACGCATACGCAGGCGCGCTATTCGCTGCCCAAGGTAGTACAGGCATTCACGCAGAAATTCCCCAAAGTGCGCTTGTCCTTATTGCAAGGAAATCCGAAGCAGATTGCTGAAATGGTCTTGATGGATCAGGCGGATCTGGCGATTGCGACCGAGGCGATTGCCAATATGGACGGTTTGATTTCCCTGCCTTGTTATCAGTGGGAGCATCAGGTGGTGGTGCCGCTCGATCATCCGCTGCTGAAATCGAAATCGGTTACGCTGGAAGAATTGGCAAGTTATCCGATCATTACCTACGATAGTGCATTTGCCGGGCGCAACAAGATTGATCATGCATTCAATCTGCGCAATCTGAAGCCGGATATTCTGCTGGAAGCCATCGATGCCGACGTCATCAAGACCTATGTCGAGCTGGGCATGGGCATCGGCATTATTGCCGGCATGGCCTTCGATGCCGAACGCGACAAGAATCTGCGGGCGATCCCGGCCGGTCATTTGTTCGGCACCAATGTGTCGCGCGTGGCGCTGAAGCAGGGCGCTTATTTGCGCAGCTATGTATTTACCTTCATCGAGTTGTTGACGCCTACGCTCAACCGCAAGTTGGTGGAGCAGGTATTGAGCGGCGACAAGGATATGTATGAGCTGTGACAACAAGGCACAGATGAAAACAAACGATTTAATCAGGAAGTAAAAGAAACATGATCAAACCGGTTAATACCGATATGGCTGCGTATTACGCGCAGCGCAATAATTTCGATGAAGAAGATGTCGAAAATCCCGATGGCATGGATGCGCTGGACGACATCATGGAAAATCTGCGCGATCAATTGACGGATCAGCACGTGCTGGAACTGGCATGCGGCGACGGTTACTGGACCGACGAGCTGGCCGAATACGCAGCGTCGGTGCTGGCGACCGATATCAATCCGTCATTGCTGGAGCAGGCCAAAACCAGGGAATTGCCGGAAGACGTTGTACGGTTTGCGGTCGCCGATGCACTCGATCCGCAAGTGGAAGGCGAGTTCACCGCCTGCTTCGCCGGGTTCTGGTGGTCGCATGTCAAACGTCAGGATCAGGTGGAAGTGATAGCGCGTCTGCGCAAGATCATCGGCAAGGATGGCCTGCTGGTGCTGGTAGATAACTCGCAAGTCGATACCGAAAAAACCGTCATTGCGCGTACTGATCTGGAAGGTAACACTTATCAGATTCATACCCTCCCGAATGGTGAGCGCTACGAAATTATTAAAAATTACTATACCAGCAGCACCTTGCGCAAACGCCTGGGGCCATTGTTGAAGGACATGCGCATCCATTATTTTGAGCATTACTGGATGCTGACCGCGCGTCTGCGCTAAGCACGACAGGAGTGAAGACATGAGATCAACCCGGGCTACCGCCGCCGTCGAGCGGCTCAAGGAACGCAGCGGCAATGAGGGCTACGCCATGGTGCGCAATGCCGATGAATCGTTTTATCTGGTCGATCATTCCGGCGCTGCGCCGGTGAAGCTGTGTGAACGCATGCCGCTGGATGAATTCGTAGCCTTCGTTAAAGCCTATGGTCCGCAAACGCCGAGACGTCAGACCAAATCCGATATCGCTTTTGAAAAGCAGCTGGTTAAAAAGAGCTGATTGCCAACGACGCTGCGATCCAAGCTGTGACGTAGCACTGAGCGCGGGCTGAAAGTAATGGCAACGCAATTACCTTATTTAAGTACGAGTAAATTCAAATCATGAGAGACGAACGCCTCAAGCTCATCGACAGCATTGTTATCGACAGTGATTTCGGGATATGCACATTGAACATCGTTGATCCTTTGTCGTGGACGGAAGATGAAAATCATCTCGCCGACCTGCAGGCAAAGATCAATAATAGTTTGCAATATGTCGAGAGCAGTGAGATTTATATCGATTATCCCGTGTCGCGCGGATTGGATATGGTTATACATATCCAATTCATCTATGCGCCGAACGAGGAAGCAAACCGGTTTCTGGAAGAGGCGCAAAACGTGCTGGGCGATGCCGGTTATGAATTAAGTTTCGGCCCATTGGGTAGCGATTACGCGAGTGAAGCAGACGAATAAATTGCTCGTGTAAGTAATTGGTAAGTATTCGGTAAGTATCATCCGGCAAGATGCGGTATTCTTCTTTTTCTGAGGCGTAACATCCGTCGCCTTACCCTTCGCACATCGGCTTGTGTTGCTTGTTGTTTAAGCTTTATCACAAGTTGGTGCGTGATTACTTTTTATAAGGATAGCACCATGAGACAAGTATCTCGCGTCAGCAAAGTACTCTTTTGCGCGATTGCAGCAGCCAGTTTTTCAGTGAGTGCGTTTGCACAAAACTGGCCTAACTCGACGGTTACCGTCGTCGTGCCATGGCCTCCAGGCGGCCCATCCGATATCGCGGCCCGTCCTATTGCCAAACGCCTGACTGAAGATTTGGGTCAGCCTTTCGTCATCGATAATCGTGGTGGCGGCGGCGGCAACATCGGTAGCGCAGCAGTGGCGCGTGCTCCGGCCGACGGCAATACCTTGCTGATCACCTCCAGCGCACCGATCGTGATCAATCCTAGCCTGTACAAAAAAATGGCCTTCGATCCTAGCAAGGATCTGGTGCCTATTACGAATCTGTTGCGCGTGCCGCTGGTGCTGGTTGCCCATCCATCGGTTCCTGCCAACAACTTGAAAGAGTTGATCGCCTACATCAAGACTCAGCCAACGTTTTCCTACGCATCGGCTGGATCAGGTACGCCACAGCACATGACGGGTGAACTGTTTAAAAGCGTAACCAAGCTGGATATCACCCACGTACCTTACAAAGGTTCGGCGCCGGCGATTTCCGATCTGCTTGGTGGTCACGTGCCTATCATGTTCGACAGCATGATCGCGATCATGCCGCATATTAAAAGCGGCAAGGTCAAAGTGATCGCAGTCTCTGGCGCAAAACGTTCGCCATTGATTCCGGACGTGCCAACCTTTACCGAATCAGGTTTGCCGGCTGTGGTTTCCTACGCCTGGTACGGTTTCTTCGCGCCAGCCGGCACACCGAAACCATTGGTTGCCAAGATCAATGCCGAAACGCTGAAAATCATGAAAGAACCAGCATTCCAGAAAATTCTGGCAGACACCGGTTCGGATTATGTCGGCGACACACCTGAAAATTTCGCTAAATTCGTGAAAGAAGAATCAGTGAAATGGGCGAAAGTCGTGAAGGAAAGCGGCGCGACCGTAGACTGATCTTGCGCATTCACGTGCTGCCTGACGGCAGCGCGTAACTGTGTAAACTGAAATGCCCCGCGTAGCGGGGCATTTTGCATTCCGGACGGCGACTTCGATTTGCCGTGGCAGGTTTAATCCAGGGTGGCAATCACCGGCGTGTGGTCGGAAGGCTGCTCCCACTTGCGCGGTACCTTGTCGATCATGCAGGCACTGCAGCGTGCGGCCAGCGGTCCTGTCAGCAGAATGTGATCGATACGCAGGCCGCGGTTCAGGCGGAATCCCATTTGCCGGTAATCCCACCAGCTGTACATTTTTTCCGGCTGCTCAAACATGCGGAAGGCATCGGTAAACCCCATTTCCTGCAGTCGCACAAAGGCGGCACGTTCCGGCTCGGATACCAATACCTGTCCCACCCACGCGGCCGGATCGTGCACGTCGCGATCTTCCGGTGCGATGTTGTAGTCGCCCAGCAAGGCCAGATGAGGATGTTGCTGCTGTTCTTGCGTCAGCCACTGATGCAGACCCTTGAGCCAGTTCAGCTTGTAGATGTACTTGTCGGAATCAAGCGATTGTCCATTGGGGATATAGGCGCAGATAATTCTTACGCCTTCTATCGTGCCGGCGATGAGACGTTGCTGTTCATCTGCGTAAAGCGGATTATTTTTGACGACGTCCGTGATCGGATGGCGCGACAGGATGGCAACACCGTTGTAGGTTTTTTGCCCGCTGAATGCGACTTGATAACCGGCAGCTTCAATTTCCGCTACCGGAAATTTCTCGTCTACGGTTTTGGTTTCCTGCAGGCAAAGTACATCGACCGGATTATCAGTCAGCCATTGCAGCACTTGCGGCAGGCGAACCTTGAGAGAGTTGACGTTCCAGGTAGCTATTTTCATGTGCGGTCCGGTTGTTGTGTATGTGAAGTGCGGGGGCAATTCTTGGTTGCCTTGACGGTGTTGATTCGCCTGCGCTTTGGATGCGGAATTGTATCAGTCAGCTTGCGATCGTCGCTTGGTCTGGACTTGTCATTTTTTCATCTGCGTAAAATGGCCTGCTGCTTGCTCAAAACAGGTGCTTGTCGTAAAATTCGTGCACCATTTCGTCTCACGTAACTGGCGAATCCGACCGATCACACCGTGTCGTAAGGTGGGCCTATCCACCGTGAAGCGTGAGATTTTATTGCCGTGCGCCTGGGTAGCCCGAGTGGAATGCAAGACCGAGGCTGCCTGTACGTTTTATTTCGGCCTTCATTCGATCCCGGGTTTGTTGCTTTGTTTTGCATGTTGCTGCAGTTCGATACTCGATTCTGCACGTGATGTGCCGTGATGCATGCATTAGGCTTCTTGCCCATTTTTGAACGATTGGAGTGATTCATGTTTTCAAAAGACCAGACCCTCGCAAAAACAGATACCGAACTGTGGTCGGCGATCCAGCAGGAAAATACGCGTCAGCAGGATCATATCGAGCTGATCGCATCCGAGAATTACACCTCGCCTGCCGTGATGGAAGCACAAGGTTCGCAACTGACGAATAAATATGCCGAAGGTTATCCTGGCAAGCGTTACTACGGCGGCTGTGAGTACGTCGATATTGTTGAGCAACTGGCGATCGATCGCGTCAAGAAATTGTTCGGCGCAGAAGCGGCCAACGTACAACCGAATTCCGGCTCCCAAGCCAATCAGGGCGTGTTCTTCGCCGTCCTCAAACCGGGCGACACCATCATGGGCATGTCGCTGGCAGAAGGCGGTCACCTGACGCACGGCATGGCATTGAATATGTCGGGCAAATGGTTCAACGTCGTTTCCTACGGTTTGAACGACAAGGAAGAAATCGATTACGAACAGATGGAACGTCTGGCGCGTGAACACAAACCGAAAATGATCATTGCCGGCGCATCGGCTTATGCACTGCGTATCGACTTTGAACGTTTCGCGAAAATCGCCAAGGAAATCGGCGCCTACTTCATGGTCGACATGGCGCATTACGCCGGCCTGATCGCGGCAGGTGAATACCCGAATCCGGTGCCGTTTGCCGACTTCGTCACATCAACCACGCACAAATCCCTGCGCGGTCCACGCGGCGGCTTCATCCTGATGAAAGCCGAACACGAAAAAATCATCAACTCGGCTATCTTCCCGGGTATTCAAGGCGGCCCATTGATGCATGTGATCGCCGGCAAGGCAGTCGCATTCAAGGAAGCGCTGGCGCCAGAGTTCAAGACGTATCAGCAACAAGTCGTCAAGAATGCAGACGCCCTGGCCAAGGCCTTGATTGCACGCGGCTTGCGTATCGTTTCCAACCGTACCGAATCGCACGTGATGCTGGTTGATTTGCGCGCCAAGAAAATCACCGGTAAGGATGCAGAAGCCTTGCTCGGTTCTGCACACATCACGACCAACAAGAACGGTATTCCCAACGATCCGGAAAAACCGTTTGTTGCTTCCGGCATTCGTCTCGGCAGCCCTGCGATGACGACGCGTGGCTTCAAGGAAGCAGAAGCGACCAAGGTCGGTAATCTGATCGCCGACGTGCTGGATAATCCGAATGACGCAGCGACTATCGAACGCGTGAAAGCCGAAGTCAAGAAATTGACCGATGCCTTCCCGGTTTATGGCTGATTGTCGGCTGATGGATTGTTGATTTAAAGTAGTTCATGGAAGCAAGGCGGTTTTCCGTATGAATGGAAAATCGCAGCAAGATGGCCTTGTCGCGGTTACATACCCGATGAGGCCATTTTGGGATGTTGGGTAGCAGTATGGTATTTGCAGTCGTATTATTGAGCCGGCGAACACAGCCGGAATAACGCTCCATAAGGCCGCGCACCGCAATGAAATGTCCTTTTTG
>NZ_JBEBPO010000033.1:0-24007 GCF_040395855.1 Herminiimonas fonticola
GCGCGTATTGTTTGTGGAAAATCATACGATCCCGATGCTCGACGTCAGCGTCGATTTCGATGCCGGTTCGCGACGCGATCCGGCCGGGAAATCAGGTACTGCAGCGTTGACGAATGCAATGCTGGCGCGCGGATTGCGCGCAGCGCAAACTGATAACGCAAGCGAAGCGGCCATGAGCGAAGCGCAGATTTCGGATGCATTTGCCGATGTGGCGGCACAGCGTGGTGCCCGTCTCGATGATGATCGTTCCGGCGTTACTTTGCGCACCCTGGTGAGCGAACGCGAGACGGCGCTTGCCCTGCTGGCACGCCTGCTGGCGCAGCCGAGTTTTCCGCAAGAATTTCTGGCGCGCGACAAGGCGCGTACAGTTGCTGCTATCAAGGAAAGCCTGACGCAGCCGGAAGCCATCGCCGATAAAGCCTTTGCGCATTTGCTGTATGGCGCTCATCCGTATGGTGTGCAGCCGACAGTGGAATCGATCACGGCGATTACACGCGAAGACTTGCTGGCCTTCCATGCTGTGCATTACGTGGCCAATCGTGCGGTGGTGGCCTTGATAGGCGACGTTACGCGCGCCGATGCAGACCGGATTGCACGTCAGTTGACGCAGCGTTTGCCGCAAGGTGTCGCACTGCCGGATCTGCCTGCGGTGCCGGTGGCACAGGGCAGGGAGGAACGTATTCCGCATCAGGCGACGCAGGCGCATATTCTGCTCGGCATGCCGGCGCTGGCGCGACATGATCCTGATCACTTTGCGCTGACGGTCGGCAATTATGTATTGGGCGGTGGCGGCTTTGCTTCGCGCCTGATGCAGCAAGTGCGCGAAAAGCGTGGCTTGACCTATGGCATCAGCAGCTACTTCAATCCGATGGCGCAGGCCGGCCCCTTCCAGATCGGTTTGCAAACGAAAAAGGAACAGGCCGGGGAAGCGCTGAAGGTAACGCGCGATACGCTGGCCGAGTATTTGCGCGAGGGCCCCAGCGCTGCAGAGTTGAAAGCAGCCAAGGATAATCTGACCGGCAGCTTTGCGCTGCGTATCGATAGCAATCGCAAGATACTGGAGAATATTGCAGCGATCGGCTTTTACCGCTTGCCGCTGGATTATCTGGATACCTGGAACGCCAAGATTTCCGCCGTGACGGCAGCGCAGGTCAAGGCGGCATTCAATCGCAAGCTGCAACTCGATAAATTATCCACAGTGATTGTCGGCGGCGATCAATAAATAGATTGCACTGTGTGCTGGCATGCGTGCTGCGTAGTCATTACAATCCACGCTGCGCGCACTTTCCGGCGCATCACTCAACCGCAAGTTACTCATGTCAAAAAAGCCGAATACCAAGCCCGCAGCCAAGCGTACACCGCGTCCGAAGATGACGCACCAGGTGCGCATCATAGGCGGGCAGTGGAAACGCACACCGCTGGTGGTGCTGGACGTGGAAGGTTTGCGGCCGACACCGGATCGCGTGCGTGAAACGGTATTCAACTGGATCAATCATTTGATAGATGGCGGATGGAGCCGGATGAAATGTCTGGACTTGTTTGCCGGCACCGGCGTGCTGGGATTTGAAGCCGCCAGCCGCGGCGCCGGGCAGGTCGTGATGGTGGAAATGCATACGCCGGCAGTGCGGCAACTGGAAGCGACGAAAGAAAAACTGCAGGCCGGGCAGGTCAGTATTGTGCGTGGCGATGCATTATCGACAATGCAAGGCATGCAGGCACGTGCTGCTGCCGGCTTCAATCTCATTTTTCTCGATCCGCCGTATCACCAAAACTGGCTTGCGAAAATATTACCGGCTTGCGCACCTTTGCTGGCTGCCGATGGCTTGGTTTATGTCGAATCAGAAGTCTCTCTGGTGTCCGATACGCCGCCAGACTGGCTGCAAGACTGGGAAGTCGTGCGTGCCGATAATGCCGGCTTGGTGTTTTACCATCTTTTACAAGCGAAAAAACTGCCTGAACTTCAGGCATAATGCGCTTTCAGTTATTTGCGGTGCCCATAGTGTCATGCTGCGCTATGCAGGAACAGGAAGCAAAACACCAATCTTGCCTCATCCGGCGCATGCGCCGCGTGTTTTTTCCGCGAGCTGACACTTAGCCACCCTACGGAGCAAAAATGGTCACAGCCATCTATCCAGGAACATTCGATCCACTTACGCGCGGTCATGAAGATCTGGTGCGTCGTGCATCCGGCCTGTTCGATAAATTGATCGTCGGCGTTGCCGACAGCAAGAACAAAAAACCATTCTTTTCACTGGAAGAGCGTCTGACGATTTCCAATGAAGTGCTGGGCCATTATCCCAACGTGCACGTCGAAAGTTTTTCCGGCTTGCTGAAGGATTTTGTGCGCAGGCACGATGCGCGCGTGATCGTGCGCGGTCTGCGTGCGGTATCCGATTTCGAATACGAATTCCAGATGGCCGGCATGAACCGTTATTTGCTGCCGGATGTGGAAACGTTGTTCCTGACACCCTCCGATCAGTATCAATTCATCTCTGGTACGATAGTGCGTGAGATCGCCGCGCTGGGCGGCGACGTATCGAAGTTTGTGTTTCCTTCAGTCGATAAATGGCTGAAAGAGAAAATTGCTGCACAAGCGTTGGAGCAGAAGTAGGCTGAAATTGGAGTTGTCATGGCATTGCTGATCACGGACACGTTGAACGGGGTTTCACAAGGCATTGCCTTGTGCCGGTCAGCGCAGCAAGCGCTTGCAAGTGCTTGCTGTATTCGTCCTGCAGTTGCGGAGGCAATATGGCACTGCTGATCACGGACGAATGCATCAATTGCGACGTATGCGAGCCGGAATGCCCGAACGATGCGATTTACATGGGGCAGGAAATCTACGAGATAGATCCGGCCAAATGTACCGAGTGCGTGGGTCATTTTGATGAACCGCAATGCCAGCAGGTATGTCCGGTCGAATGCATTCCATTCAATCCGGCATGGCGTGAAAGCAGGGAAGAACTACAAGCCAAATATGAAAGGCTGCAGGCAGAGCTCAAAGCCGTGTCATGAATGCCGGTAGCAATAAAAAAGGGACCATTACTGGTCCCTTTTTTATTGCATGCGTATTTTGATTTGGCTTGGTAATCACTCTGCGCTGACGACCTTGTTTCTGCCGCCTTGCTTGGCCAGATATAAAGCCTGATCTGCCTTTGCCAAGAATTGTTGCGCCGCTGCCGCAGTGTCTTCCTTGCGACTGATTGCCTTGAGAGTAGACACGCCGATTGAAACGGTAGCGTGCAGATTTCCACCAGTCGTGAGTGCAATCGCTTGGTTGCAGATACTCGCGCGTATGCGCTCTGCAACTGCAACGGCTGCATCCAGCGAAGCATCGATCAGCAAGACGACAAATTCTTCGCCGCCGAAACGGCCCAACGCATCGCTCAGGCGCAACTCGGCCTTGATGCGCGCCGCAACTTCGCGCAGTACTTCATCGCCGCCCTGATGGCCGTAATTGTCATTTACCTTCTTGAAGAAATCCAGATCGATATACATGGCGGACAAGGCATAGCCGTGCCGCTGCGTGCGTCCGACCTCTTCCAGCAGGCGCCGTTCGACGTAGCGGCGATTGTTGACGCCGGTCAGCGGATCGGTCAGTCCTATATGTTGCAGGCGCTCGTTGTTGATGACGTTTTCAACGCAGATCGCAACGATGGATGCGCGGTGCTGCAGAAAATCGCTCGCCATGCCGGAAGCAAAGCGCGTTGCGTCCAGGCTGCCCAGACTGAGCCAGCCTATCAATGCATTGCGTCGTATCAAGGGTAGTACGGCGACGCTGCTGGGCCTTAATACCGTGTCGGGGAACAGCTGGCGATGTTGGATGCTGTGGTACGTGCCGAGCGATGCCTTGCGTGCCGGATGCGCCATTTCATCGATGCTTTCCTCAATGAAAATCAGGTTGGGATAATCGCTGACGTCGATGCGCAAATCGGTCAGGATGCGGCGAATTTCTGCATCGGGATCGATCAGCGCTAGCGTGACGACATCGAGTTCGGATGCTTCGGTCAAGGTATCGAATACGCTATCGATCAATTCCTGGAACGTATTGGCGCCAATGAACTTCAGGTCGAATTCCTGATAGCGTTGCATGATCTGCTGATTGCGATGTGCCTGCTCCAGCAGCAGTTTCAATTGACTGCGCAACTGCGAATTTTCGGTAGTTGGCGTATTCGTCATGGCATCAGGGGTGAGCGGCGTAGGCAGCGAGTGCAACAGTAAAAAGTGCGAAGTACTGTGAAGTGCTGAATATTACGCTGATGATTTCTGCATGGCAATTTTTATGCCTGCCCGGACTAACCGGGATTGTACTGAGTGTGCAGAATGCTGAGCCGGCATGCACACGTAACAGGGTGAGCCAGGCAGCTTAAAAATCCAGTTCCATATCCACATTCTGACCTACGCGAACTACTTGTCCTGCGCCAGTGAGCAGGATGGTATTCATGCCGAATGCGATGCCATCGTCAATTTTCGGATCGACGCGATAAGTGCGCAGGATATCCAGCGGATCGGGGCCAAATTCGCCAGTGGCCTGATCGATGGACGGCATCGGGCAGCGGGGGCAGGGCTTGACCGGCTTCAGGCTTGCTTCGCCCATTTTGTATTGCTTGGCAAAATCTTCTTCAAACGGTGCAATGTCGCTGAACACCATGCTGGGGCGAAAACGATTCATCGGCAATGCCGAACGTCCTTGCGCCACCAGTTTTTCATTCAAGTCGGCCAGCGACCCGGTGCCGATGACCAGCATGGGGAAGCCGTCGGAAAACAGGGCAGGCACTTCGAGCCCATCCGTCCATTGCTTGCTCGCGCTTCTTTGCGCATTCGGATGAAAGCGTACCAATCTGCAGGTGGTGCCGAGAACATTCGAGAACCATAATGCAGTTGTATCGTCGCAATCGTAGGCGTCGACTTCATCGTCCCAGACTTTGACGCGTATGATTTTTTCATCGGCCGGATCTGGCAGATCCAGCGGAACTTCAAAGCGCAGCATGCCGGGTGCGCGCAGTTCCAGCGTGTCGGCCTTGATGCGTGGTTCGATCAAGGCCATCTTCGGAAATTCACGTTGCGTCAGTGCCAGTCCATTTTCGTCGACCACCATCCATTCGCGATCATAAATATGCTGGCTCATCAAACCTGCCGGCGTCAGCGTCGCTTCGCGCAGCGAAATGCCGGCACAGGATTTGATCGGATACAGATTGAGTTCGGTCAGGATAGGCATGGCGCAATAGGGATACGTAAATGTGCAACTCCGGTCAGGCGAGAATAAAAATCACCTGACCGGGCAAACAATTCAAACGGAATCAGACCGGGTGTTCAACGTTAAACGTTGAACAGGAAATTCAGCACGTCGCCATCCTTGACCACGTATTCCTTACCCTCGGCGCGCATCTTGCCCGCTTCCTTTGCGCCTTGTTCGCCCTTGTAGGTGATGAAGTCTTCGTAGGCAATGGTTTGGGCGCGAATGAAGCCGCGTTCAAAATCGGTATGAATCACACCGGCCGCCTGCGGTGCGGTATCGCCGACGTGGATGGTCCAGGCGCGTACTTCCTTTACGCCGGCGGTGAAGTAGCTTTGCAGGCCGAGCAATTTGAAACCGGCACGGATCAGGCGATCGAGGCCGGGTTCTTCCATGCCCATGTCGGCCAGGAATTCATGTTTGTCCGCATCGTCCAGATCGGCGATTTCAGATTCGATTGCCGCGCAAATGGCGACTACAGGTGCATTCTGCGATTTGGCGTACGCGGTCAATTGATCCAGCAAAGGATTATCGGTGAAGCCGGAGTCAGACACGTTGCCGACATACATGGCCGGCTTGGCAGTGATCAGGCACAGCGGCTTGATCAGTTCCATTTCTTCCGCATCCAGGCCCATTGCGCGCACCGGTTTGGCTTCATCCAGATGCGGCATGATGCGCTCCAGCAGCGCGACCAGCTTGCCTGCATCCTTGTCGCCGGAACGGGCTTTCTTGTTTTCGCGATGGATGGCTTTTTCTACCGTACCCATGTCCGCCAGCGCGAGTTCGGTCTGAATGACTTCGATATCGTCCAGTGGATTGATCTTGCCGGCGACGTGGATCACATTGTCGTCTTCAAAGCAGCGCACGACGTTGACGATCGCATCGGTTTCGCGAATGTGCGCGAGGAATTGATTGCCCAGGCCTTCGCCCTTGGAGGCACCGGCAACCAGGCCGGCGATATCAACGAATTCGACGGTGGCCGGCAGGATGCGTTCAGGCTTGACGATTTCCGCCAGCGCCTTCAAGCGCGGGTCAGGTACCTCGACCATGCCGACGTTTGGTTCGATCGTGCAGAACGGGTAGTTCTCAGCGGGGATGCCGGCTTTCGTGAGCGCATTGAAGAGGGTGGATTTGCCGACGTTAGGCAGGCCGACGATGCCGCATTTGAGACTCATGATGTTGTGCTTTGCTGAGAGATGAATTAACCCGCTATTTTACCGTAGCGAGAGGGGTCTGCCGCGTTTGGCGGACGACTACTTGAGGCTGTGTGCAATTGATCGGATGATGAAGCGCGGATTTGCTGTCGATTTATGCTTTATTTTTCGACAGTGTGCAGTTTCATCGCCGCCGCATTGAAGTTGCCTTCGCATAGCAGGGGAATGATGGAAAGGCTTTTGGCAATCGCCTCGTCTATCAATGGCTGTTCTTCCTTGCGTGGTCGATGCAGTACAAAATCGATGACCGGCTGGTTCAGGTTCAAGGTGCGCGGATGGCCGATGCCTATGCGCAGGCGCCAGTAATCCTGCGTGCCGAGCGCAGCGGTGATGTCTTTCAAACCATTGTGGCCGCCGGATGAGCCGCCTTTTTTTAATTTGGCGATGCCGGGCGGCAGGTCCAGTTCATCATGTGCGACCAGAATTTCGTCCGGCAGAATTTTGTAGAAGCGCGCCAGTGCTCCTACCGACTGCCCGGAGCGATTCATGAAGGTTTGCGGTTCCAGCAGCCAGACTTCCTGTCCGGCGATAGCCGTTTTCGCCGCGAGCGCACTGTATTTGGATTCGCGCGACAGCGTGCAGCGCGGCGTCGCACGCGCGAGTTCATCGACCAGCCAGAAGCCGGCGTTATGGCGGGTTTGTTCGTATTCCTGGCCGGGATTGCCGAGGCCGACGATAAGGCGAATAGGCATGGCGTCGTGAAAATTGGAAAACCTGATTATCGGGGATGAAACTGTCTTGTGTTCAGTCCCATCATAAAAAAACCCGCCACGAAGGCGGGTTCTTCAATTGCAGGGCAAGCCTGCAATTGCGGGATTACTTCTTGTCAGCAGGAGCTGCAGGTGCGGCAGCAGCGGCAGGTGCAGCAGCAGCTTCTTCAACTTTACCGGCAGGAACCGCAGCAGTAGCGATCGTAGGATTGTCTTCGCCGCCGTGGATCACTGCAGAAACGCCTTTTGGCAACTTGATGTCAGCCAGGTGAATCGAGTGACCGACTTCCAGCTTGGCCAGATCGACTTCGACGAATTCCGGCAGATTGCCTGGCAGGCAGGTGATATCCAGTTCGGTTGCCACGTGGCTGATGATGCCGGCCGACAGTTTGACTGCTGGCGAAATTTCAGCGTTCACGAAGTGCAGTGGCACTTTAACGTGGATTTTTTGCTTGGCATCGACGCGTTGGAAATCAGCGTGCAGAACGAGTTGTTTGTATGCGTGGACTTGGAAGTCGCGCAACAAAACCTGTTCTACCTTGCCATCCACTTCCAGGTCGAGAATCGACGAGTGGAACGCTTCTTTTTTCAATGCATGGTACAGCGCGTTGTGGTCGAGCGAGATATTGACCGGTGCAGCTGTGCCACCATAAACGATACCAGGGGTGAGGCCTGCAATGCGCTGGCGGCGGCTCGCTCCGGTCCCCAGGTCATTACGTGCAAATGCGACTACTTTCATGATGAACTCCAAATATGCGGGATGAAAATCATCCCGCGGTTAAATCCCCCGCGACCAGGGGATTTGAAAAGTGGTGCAGCAAGCAAGCTGCACCGGATCGGATATCGACGAAGATCGTCGCATCCTTGTTCTATGTTGTTTCTACGTGCTTATTCGGCAAACAGCGACATGACCGAATCGCCGGTGCTGATGCGCTTGAAGGTTTCAGCCAGCAGGCTGGCGCAGGACAGCACGCGAATCTTCGGGCAGGCTCTGGCCGCATCGTTCAGCGGAATCGTATCGGTCACCACCAGTTCGTCCAGCGGCGAGTTCGTGATGCGTTCGATCGCAGGGCCGGACAGGACCGGATGCGTACAGTAGGCGATGACCTTCTTCGCGCCACGTTCCTTCAATACTTCAGCAGCTTTCGTCAGTGTGCCGGCGGTATCGACCATGTCATCCATGATCACGCAGTTGCGGCCTTCGACTTCACCGATGATGTTCATCACTTCCGACACGTTCGCTTTCGGGCGACGTTTGTCGATGATGGCCAGATCGCAATTCAGGCGTTTTGCCAATGCACGGGCGCGAACCACGCCGCCGACGTCAGGCGAAACGACCAGCAGATCGTCGTAATTCTTGGCAACCAGATCGCTCAACAGAATCGGCGATGCATAAATGTTATCGACCGGGATATCGAAGAAGCCCTGGATTTGGTCTGCATGCAGATCCATGATCAAGACGCGTTCGACGCCGGATTCCTGCAGCATGTTGGCGACGACTTTTGCCGAAATCGCAACACGTGCCGAGCGCGGACGACGATCCTGGCGGGCATAGCCGTAGTAGGGAATCGCGGCGGTGATGCGGCCAGCAGAGGCGCGTTTCAGGGCATCGACCATCAACATGATTTCCATCAGGTTGTCATTGGTCGGTGCGCAGGTCGATTGCAATACGAATACGTCTTTACCGCGGACGTTTTCGTTGATCTCAACCACGATCTCGCCGTCGGAGAATTTGGAAACAACAGCTTTACCAAGCGGAAGGCCAAGATGCTTGGCAACTCCCAGAGCCAGATC
This sequence comes from Herminiimonas fonticola, assembly GCF_040395855.1. Lineage (GTDB taxonomy): Bacteria > Pseudomonadota > Gammaproteobacteria > Burkholderiales > Burkholderiaceae_D > Oxalicibacterium > Oxalicibacterium fonticola_A. The sequence goes on from NZ_JBEBPO010000033.1 coordinate 8,952, forward strand.
CGGATTTGCGTTGCCGGTAAAAACCATCAGGTTTTCGAGTGCCATGGAAATTCCCGCTACAAAGTTAAATGACAGTAAAAAGCTGGAAAGCCGCCAAAGCCTGACGGTGACGTCTTGCGTTGGCGGCTATTGTTTTTTCTTGCTATAGATATGAATGGCAGGGGAAGAAGGACTCGAACCTTCGAATGCTGGAATCAAAATCCAGTGCCTTAACCAACTTGGCGATTCCCCTACGCAACCTTTGTGTCTTTCGCACATTCTTCGCTATGTTAGCGGCGGATAGTGCGAACGACGAATTCGTTGTGACTTCTATTACGACTGCAGCAAGTGAGCGAGCGGATGATGCGTGATCGCTTTGGCTTTCCAGGCTTTCCATTGCGGCGGTACTGTTGCCAGTACTGCATCGACTTGTTGTTCGTCCTTAAACGGGCAAAACACACAAGCGCCGGAACCTGTCATTCTTGCATTTCCGAATTGCTGCAGCCATTTGATGGCGTCGGCTATCGGTGGAAACAAGTTTGCAGCCACGACTTGCAGGTCGTTTTTGCCGAAGCTTTCTTGAGCTCCGGAAAAGTCCGATATTTTGACGGGTTTCGTATCCCGTGTCAATTCAGTTGACGAAAATATCTGCTGCGTAGGAACAGACACGCCCGGTTCGATGACAATAAACCAGTGTTCTGGCGTTTCCACTGCGACCAAAGCCTCGCCTATGCCTTCGGCAAATGCATTTTGGCCGAATAGAAAAAACGGCACGTCCGCCCCCAGTTGCAGGCCGAGTGCCATTAATTCGGTTTGCGTCAGCCCGGTTTGCCATAAATGATTGAGTGCCAGCAGCGTGGTGGCCGCATCGGACGAGCCGCCGCCCAAGCCGCCACCCATGGGCAGGTTTTTTTCGACGGCAATATCCGCGCCGGGAACCTTGCCTTGTTTTTTTGCTTCCGTTTGCAACAACTTCGCGGCACGCACGACCAGATCGCTGTCAGCCGGCACGCCTGTCAGTTCCGTGCTGCGATGAATGACGCTATCGTCGCGTACGGAAAAATGCAGTACATCGCCTTTGTCGATCAACTGGAATACGCTTTGCAGCAGATGATAGCCATCTGCGCGCCGTCCGGTGACGTGCAAAAAAAGATTCAGCTTGGCCGGTGCCGGGCAGTTATTGAGTGTGCGAGCCATATTCTTGTCCGGGTATCAGTAAAGGGCGTTTTATTGCGTCTGCCAGTTATCGAGCACGATGCGGATCGCGACCTTGCCGGCCTGTTCGGTCTGGCGTTCGAGATCGATGCGTTTCGGACGGTTTGGCATTGCTGCCTGATGATCGTCCTGCCAGCTCTGGTATTGAATGTGCCAGCCGTCGCTGGTCGTGACTTTTGTGTTCGATGGCGATGCAATAAAGGCCCGCTTGTTGCCATCGATGGCGTAGCCCTGCAGCCAGTTACGCAAGCCGGAAACCGGCAAAGGCCAGCCCAGAGCTTGCTGTGCCAGAGCGTCGGCATCTGCTGCACTGCGGGGCGCCTGGCCGGATTGGGTCAAGGTGGCGCTGTTCGGGGTGACGTCTATGGTGGCGAGAATCTGTCCGAGCGGCGACAGGATGGTGATCGTATTGCGTTCCTTGCTTTGCTGCCAGGTAAAGCTGACGTGTATCGCTTCATCCTTGTCATCCTTTTGATATTGCACCGAGAGCCGGCCATCCAGATTCAGCGTTTCGCTATAGGCGCGTGGAGTCGATACTGATGCGCTGGTGTCATCTGGCGACTCCAGCGTGGTGCACGCCGTCAGTAATAAGGTGCTGAGCGCAATCGCCGTGGCGGCTTTATGAGTGAGAGCGCAGAGTGTGTCTCGCATGAGTGAGCCGGGTATAAACATGGGCATGGTGGTGTGAGGAATGCAGAGAATCATGCTTGCTGCGATTGCATTTGTACGGGAATCGCGGGCAAACGGCGGATGTGACGACAACTGCCATCACATCCCGATGGTTACAATTTGGTGCGCAGGCGTGCCAGCGTATTTTTCAGCATATCGTTTTGCGGATCTTTCCGGTTGGCTTCGCGCCACAACTGTTGTGCAGCGTCTTTCTCTCCCTTGATCCACAGCACCTCTCCGAGATGCACGCCGATTTCCACATCCGGACGGATGGCGTAGGCGCGACGCAGAAAATTCTCTGCTTCCTGCAATTTCCCAAGGCGGAAATATATCCAGCCCATGCTATCCATGATGAAAGGGTCTTCCGGCGCCAGTTTCGATGCCCTGTCGATCAGCGTGTAGGCTTCCTGCAAATGGATGTTGCGCTCGGCAAAGGAATAGCCCAGTGCGTTGTATGCATGCTGATTGTTCGGCGCCAGCTTGATGATTTTGCGCAAGGCGTTTTCCATCAAGTCGAAGCGGTTGGCTTTTTCTGCCAGCATCGCGTAGTCGTACAACAAGCCGGTGTCTTCGGGGAAACGCTCCACGCCTTTGCTCAATATTGTCAGGGCTTCCGGTACGCGATTTGCATCGCGCAACAGTTGTGCATTGGCGACGATGATCTGTATCTGTTCGCGCTGGCCTTCCGGTTTCAAATGATCGAGAAGATTGCGTGCGCCATTCAGATCGCCGGCGCTGGCCATGATCTGTGCACTTCTCACCTGTGCTTCCAGATAAGCCGGCCCAGGTTCAACTTGCGCCAGCCATTTGAGTGCGCCGGGGAAGTCCTTGCGATCTTCAGAGATTTGCGAAAGGATCAGCAAGGCTTGTACCGGATCGCGTTCTTCGTCGGGATTCTCTTCCAGCTTTTGCAGATACAGACTCAGATATTTTTCGGCGCCTTCCCTGTCATTCATTTGTGCCGCCAGAATGCCGGTCGCATACAGGATAGTCAAATCGTCAGGCTGTTCCTTGAGCAGAGTCTCAAATTGCTTGCGTGCCTCCTCGTTCTGCTTGTCATCGATCAGCGTTTTTGCGTAGGCGATGCGGACGTCGTGGGCTTTCGGATGTTTATCGAGGAAGTCGGCGAGAGTCTTGAGTGAATCGGCGCGATTCGGCATCGCCTGGGCCAGCATCAAGACGGCGATTTCCAGATCCGGTTTGATATCCAGCGCTTTTTTCGACTCCATGCGCGAACGTGCAAGATCTTTTTTTGCAAATGCGCCCTGCGACAGCGCAATATGCGTTTCCACCAGATTCTGATACGGCGCGGTCAATTCTTCCAGCAGCGCGAAGGCGGCGTTCTTGTCCTTGGTGCGCGCCAGCAGGCGCTGTATTTGCAGAATCAGCAAACCACGTGCCTGTGGACTGACTTCCTGCAGGCGCTCGGTAAAAATAGGCTTGGCTTCCGCCAGATTTTCTCCCAATACAACCAGGCCCAGGTAAAACTGGTTGGCTTCATCCGAGTGCGGCGCCAATTCGCGCCATAATCTGACGGCAGACAGGGCTTCACCGGTTTGCTTGACGTTCAGGGCGATTTCCGCGGCGCGGCGTGCGAGGCGGGGATCGCGCGTTTCCTGTGCGCTGACCAACATCGTCACATAGGCAAGCTGCCAGTCGCCGCGCTGGTAAGCCAACTCCCCGCGCAACAGCTTGAACAGCAGATCTTCCGTAAGTTCGACGTTGGGCAAGGGATCGTCGTTATCGTTGACGATGTGTTTTTTAGTTGCAGGCTGGCTGATGACAGCTGGTGGTTTCTGGGCTTCTTTGGCAGTCAATTTGGGCGACTGCGCAGCGTCGGCCGGCGCCAATGGTTCAGCGTACAGATAGTCGCCAGTAGAGAACAGCACCGACAGCGTTACAATGACGAGAGCATTTTTCAATTGAAGTCCAAGCAAATCGAGCAGGTTTTTATTCTACGCTGAACCGCTACGCTATGCGCGGCACGACGCAGTATAAACGCCGTGCCTGAATCACCACGGAAGTTGTGTCTCCATGCCTGAATTACCTGAAGTTGAAGTGACGCGCCGCGGCGTTGCCCCGTATCTGGAGGGGCAAGTGGTCAGCGGTGTCGTATTGCGCCATACCGGTTTGCGCTGGCCTTTCCCTGCGGCCTTGTCGCAGACCCTGGCCGGCCGCACGATACGCAGCACCGGCCGGCGCGGCAAATATCTGTTGATTCATTTTGATCATGGCACGCTGATCATCCATCTCGGCATGTCCGGGCATATCCGTATTTTGCCCCTGGACGTGCCACCGCAAAAACACGATCACTTCGATATGACGGTCGGCAATCAGGTGCTGCGTCTGACCGATCCGCGCCGTTTCGGTGCGGTGCTGTGGCATGCGGCAGAAGAAGGGACGGTCGATCATCACTTATTGCTGCGCACGCTGGGCGTGGAGCCGCTGGAAAGCTTGTTTACTGCGCAATGGCTGTATAGCCAGACGCGCGGTCGCCGATCGGCGATCAAGCAAGTGTTGCTGGCGGGCGACATTGTCGTCGGGGTCGGAAATATTTATGCATCGGAAAGTCTGTTCCGGGCGCGCATCAATCCAAAGACGCCGGCCCATCGCATCAGCCTGCAGCGTTACGAACGATTGGCGCAGGCGATACGCGAAATTCTGGCCGCCGCCATTGAGCAGGGCGGCAGCACGCTCAAGGATTTCATCGGTGTCAACGGACAGTCGGGTTACTTCCAGCAAAACTATTTTGTCTATGCCCGCAGCGGCGAACCTTGCCGTATTTGCAATGCGCCGGTGCGGCAAATCGTGCAGGGCCAGCGTTCGACCTTCTATTGTGCAAATTGTCAAAAGTGAAGACAGGTGCTAGTGTCACTCTGGCGGAGGAGTCGACCCGGGAAATCTGCGGCATAACAACAGCAAAACGAGGTCCATGTGAGTAATCTGGTACAAAAATTTCAGCAGTACAGCAGCTGGCGCAATGACGTCAAGACTTCGCTTGAGCGCTATCGCGATTGCGTGAATGTCATTGATCTGGCCGATGGTGCAAGCGATCAGCGCTTCGCACAGATGCTGTCGCGCCTGAACGAAGATAAATTATCGATTGCCTTTGTCGCTGAATTTTCGCGCGGCAAATCGGAATTGATCAATGCCATCTTCTTTGCCGATTACGGCCAGCGCATTTTGCCGACCTCCGCCGGGCGCACCACGATGTGCCCTACCGAATTGCTGTACGACGAAACCTTGCCGCCATCGATACGGTTGCTGCCTATCGAGACGCGCGCCGAAGCGCAATCGACCAGCGACTTCAAGGCGCAGAGCCAGGTCTGGACCGTCTTGCCGCTCGATACTTCATCCGGCGACGGCATGCTGGAAGCATTCAAGCAAGTCAGTCTGACCAAGCGCGTACCGATAGCCGAAGCGGCAAGCTACGGCCTGTATGACGAAACCGATCTGGACATGGTGCTGGGGGTGGATGAAAACGGCATGGTCGAGATTTCGCAATGGCGGCATGCGATCGTGAATTTTCCGCACCCGCTGCTGAAACAGGGATTGGTGATTATCGATACGCCGGGTTTGAATGCGATCGGTACCGAACCTGAGTTGACGTTGAACCTGATTCCGAATGCGCATGCGGTGCTGTTCATTCTTGCAGCCGATACCGGTGTGACCAAAAGCGACATCGATATCTGGCGCAATCACATAGGCGGCACAGGCGCAGGTCGCCTGGTCGTGTTGAACAAGATCGACAGCATGTGGGATGAGTTGCGCACGCCGGTCGAAGTCGAACAGCAAATCGACATGCAGGTTGGCAACGTCGCGCAAATACTGGATATCCCGCAGCGGCAGATCTTTCCGGTATCGGCGCAAAAAGGTTTGGTCGGCAAAATAAATGCCGATGCACCGTTACTGGCGAAGAGCCGCTTGCCGGCACTGGAAAGTGCATTGTCGAACGAACTGATCCCTGCCAAGCAGGACATCATACGTGCACAGCTGCTGGCGGAAGTCAGGGAGCTGGCTGCTTCCAAGCAGGCGCTGCTGCTGTCGCGTTCGCGGAATGTGGTCGAACAATTGCTGGAACTGAAAAGTCTACGCGGCAAGAATCAAACCATACTCGATCACATGATGAAGCGCATCGACATGGAAAAAACCGAGTTCGACGGCAGCCTGTTCAAATTGCAGGCCACGCGTTCCGTCTTTGCGCGTTTGTCGAACGAGGTATTTACCCACCTCGGCATGGGCGTCATGAAAGACGAGATTCGCCGCGCGCGCGAGGCGATGGAGAGCAGCAAATTCACTGCCGGCTTGCGCCAGGCCGTGAAGGAATTTTTCCTGCAGGCATTGCACAATCTGGAGCTGTCGGCGCAAAAGACCGATGAAATCGGCGAGATGATGTCGGTCATGTATAGGAAATTTTCCACGGAACACGGATTGGCCCTTTCGACGCCCATGCCGTTTTCCCTCGAAAAATACATGAAAGAAATCGACATGATCGAAAAGCTGTATCACAAGCAGTTTGGTGCAGCGACGATACTGACCACGCCGCAAGTCGTGCTGATGCAGAAATTCTTCGATTCGATCGCATCGCGCGTCAAGCAGAGTTTTTTACAGGCAAATCGTGATGTAGAAGCCTGGCTGAAAGTCGTGATGGCACCGCTGGAAGCGCAGATCGGCGAGCACAAGCTGCAACTGAAGCGCCGCAAGAAATCAATTGAAAAGATTCACCTGGCAACCGATAGCCTGGAAGAAAAAGTGTTGGCGTTTGAGCAGATGCAAATCGAATTCGATGCACAACAAGTGCAATTGAAACACCTGGAGAATGAGTTGAAGGCGGCAATTCTGGCGCAGCTGGGTTTGTATAAAGCAGCAGCCTAGATGAAGCGTGTCGTCAGAGAACCAGAGGCAGGTGTAGTCTCCGCAGGTAAAAAAACAGCAACCACAACAAGGTCGGAAAATCCGGCTACGCTGGCCGACCCGGCGTTTTCGCACGCCGTTATCCATTGGCAAAAACAGCATGGACGTCACGCGCTGCCCTGGCAGAATACGCGCGATGCGTATCGCGTCTGGCTGTCGGAAATCATGTTGCAGCAGACTCAGGTCGCAGCGGTCATTCCTTATTACTTGCGCTTTCTCGCCAGTTTTCCTACCGTGGCGTCGCTGGCCGCAGCACCCTCGGAAGAGGTGATGGCGCATTGGAGCGGACTCGGTTATTACTCGCGTGCGCGCAATCTGCACAAGTGTGCACAGGCGATTGTGAGTGCACATGGTGGCGTATTTCCCAGCGATCCGGTCTTGCTGGAGCAGTTGCCGGGCATAGGTCGTTCAACTGCGGCGGCGATTGCAGCATTTTCCTACGGTACCCGCGCCGCCATTCTGGATGGTAACGTCAAGCGCGTATTTGCCCGCGTATTCGGCGTTGAGCGTTATCCCGGCGAGAAAGCGGTGGAAAATGAGTTATGGCTGCGTGCAGTGGCGCTGCTGCCGGACACTGGTGTAGAAGCCTATACGCAGGGTTTGATGGATCTGGGCGCGACCTTGTGTACACGCAATCGCCCATCCTGCAATCGTTGTCCGCTGGCGCAACGCTGCGTTGCCTATGCGACGAACAGAACCGGAGAACTGCCGATACGCAAACCGAAAAAAGCCGTGCCGGAAAAAGCTACGGCGATGTTGCTGATTATCGATGACGAGCAGATTTTGCTTGAGCAGCGGCCGGACAAAGGCATTTGGGGCGGCTTGTTGTCGTTGCCGGAAATGGATGCGTCGCTGCAGCCGGGAACTACAGATTTTGATGTCGCGCTGGCGCATGCGATTGCCGCGTTCGGCATACCGGCATCGGTGGAAAAATTGCAGCAGTTCTCACATACCTTTACGCATTTCAAACTGCATGTGATGCCGTATCGCATTGCGCTGGCGCAGCGCCTGCAGATCGCTGGGCAAAGCAGTCACAACTGGTATCCGGCGGCCAGAATGGCGGATGCACCCTTGCCGGCACCGGTCAAGAAATTGCTGCTGGAAGTATTTCGCGCGCCGGATTTACTGTCTGAATAAAAACTTCAAACGATGTGATGTTGCTGCAGGTATTGATGGATGATCGTCAGGCGGCTTTGCGGATCATCGAGTTCAAGCAGTTTTTGCCGCGCTTTCATCGGTATCGGCAATATTTCACTCCAGCGATTTGCGACCCATCCGGCATCGTGCAATTGCAAAGTCTCAGGGAAGGGAGTGTCGAAATCGATGCCCTGTTCCATCTGGCCTTTGGTATTGATGTCGTGGATGACGAGCGCCAGTGTATCGGCGCAGGCCTGATGCTGTTTCAATAGCACGCCGCTGATGGTTTCCAGCATTTCAATCCGCGCTGACAGGCATTGATCCTTGTCTGAACGTGTCTCCAGAATGCGGAAGCGTGCGCCGCCTTGCGTGCGCAGCAGTAAAACGCCGAGTTGCGGTGCATCCCAGTCAACGATGTGAGCCAGGCAGCCGGTCTCTTCAGGTTCCGCAATGCCGCCAACTTCCTGTCCCGATTTGATCAGCACTACGCCGAACGGCGCATTGCGTTTCATGCAATCGCGCACCATGTCTATATACCTGGTCTCAAAAACCTTGAGAGGAAGAATGCCGTCAGGGAAGAGCACAGCGTTAAGCGGAAACAGCGGCAGCCAGTTTTCGTTTTCGGGCATGGCAAAAATAGGAAGCGGAATAAGGTTGATGTGATGGTGCCGGTATGATGAAGAAACAGGCGTGCCTGGTATCAGTTCCCGGTATCAGTCCAGCTCGCGGTGCCGGACCAATACATGTTCCGTCGGACGAAAATATTGCGCCAGTTGTTCAACGATATAGACGGAGCGATGCTGGCCGCCGGTACAGCCGATGGCGACCGTAAGGTAACCGCGATTATCGTTCTTGAACGAAGGCAGCCATTTCTCGACAAAGCCGCGTATATCCGCCAGCAAGGCCATGGCATCCGGCTGCGCCTGCAGGAAATCCTGTACTGGAGCATCGCGCCCCGTCAGCGGGCGCAGTGCTTCGTCGTAATGCGGATTGGGCAGCGTGCGTACGTCGAACACCAGATCTGCATCGAGCGGTACGCCAAACTTGAACGCAAACGACTCAAACAAAATGGTCAGTGGTGAATGATCGCTTTCAACCAATCCCTTGATCCATGCCCGCAGTTTGTTGGCGCGCATGCCGGAAGTATCGATGACGTGACCGATCTCTTCTATGCCTGCCAGCATTTCGCGCTCTTCGTGTATGCATTCGGTCAGGGTGCGCGGTTCTGCATTGCTATCGCCGGCAAAGCCGCGATGCGAGAGTGGATGACTGCGGCGCGTTTCGGAAAAACGCGCAATCAGGGAATCGGTTTTCGCGGTGAGGAACAGGACTTTTACATCGTGCCCCTGGCTGCGCAGCCAGGCGAGGTCGGCGGGCAGGCCGATCAGCGAACTGGCGCTGCGCACGTCCATCGAAACGGCCAGTGTTGTTCCCTGTTCATCAAGGCGCGCCGTGACCAGTGCACGTAACAGCGTAGGCGGGAGGTTGTCGACGCAGAAATAGCCGGCGTCTTCGAGGGCTTTGAGTCCGACAGATTTGCCGGAGCCTGAAATTCCTGTGATGAGAATGATGCGCATGGCAACAATCATACCGCAAGGAAAGGAAGAGGGTGGCGAACCGCGTCTGAGCTTGCGGCTTGCCTGCTATTTACTCGTCGTTTTCCATCGCTTTTTGCTGGCGAATCATGAAATCCTTCAGCGTATCGATGCCACGCAATTGCAAGATCGTGTTGCGCACGGCGGCTTCGAGCAGAACCGCCAGATTGCGGCCGGCTTCGACCGGAATCACGACTTTGCGTATCGACAGGCCGAGAATTTCTTCGCTTTGCGAAGGCAGTGGCAGACGTTCGTAGTTTTCTTCCAGCGTGCTGCGTCTAACCAGATGCACAATCAGCTTCAGACGCATCTTGCGGCGCACTGCAGTTTCGCCAAAAATCGTGCGTATATCGAGCAGGCCCAGGCCGCGTACTTCCAGCAGGTTTTGCAGCAATGGCGGGCAGCGGCCTTCTATCATGTGCGGTGCAATGCGTGCAAATTCGACCGCATCATCGGCCACCAGGCCGTGATTGCGTGAAATCAGTTCCAGGCCCAATTCGCTTTTGCCCAGACCTGATTCACCGGTAATCAATACGCCTACACCCAGCACGTCCATGAAAACACCGTGCATCGTAATGCGTTGCGCCAGCTTTTTTGACAGATAAACGCGCAGGAAATCAATGACCTGCGCGGCCGGCAGCGGTGTGGAGAACAGCGGAATATTTTTTTCGTCGCAGATCGCCATGATGTCTTCCGGCGTTTCCAGGCCCTGCGCGATGATGAATGCCGGCGGTTGGCCAGCGATTAGCTCGGCACTGTGATGCGCGCGTGCCGTTGGCGACAGACGTTTGTAGTATTCGACTTCCTGGTGGCCGAAAATCTGAATCCGTCCCGGATGGATCAGATTCAAGTGGCCGACCTGATCCGCTGCCGACGTTGCGTCGCCCAGGATCAGGCGTTCGCCCCCCGGAAAGCCGGCGAACCACCCTAACTGCAGCAATTCGCGGTTATCGTCATAAAGTTGCTGGATGCTGAGCGGGGTTGGCAATGGCATGGTGAATACTGACGGAAACGAGGATGCGCGGTGGAAACCGGTGCGGGTGTTTAGTTGGAGCTCTGCAGACTGGGTTGCCAGGTGATCAGGCGCGCATGAACAGCCGCCGCATCTTCCGTGGTCGACAGCAAGGTGCGGAAAGCCTCATCGGAAAACATCTCTGCCAGTTCGGACAGGATTTCCAGATGCTGTTGCGTCACATTGTCGGGAATCAGCAGGAAAATCAGCAGACTGACCGGTTGTCCGTCAGGCGACTCAAACGGAATCGGTTGCGCCAGCCGGACGAAGGCCGCCAGCGGCGCCTTCAATCCCTTGATGCGTCCATGCGGTACGGCGACGCCGTGGCCCAGGCCGGTCGAACCCAGACGTTCGCGCGCGAACAGGTTTTCGGAGACGACCGAACGGGCGATGCCGCAATTGTTTTCAAAAATCAAACCGACCTGCTCGAATGTACGTTTTTTGCTGGAAACATCCAGGTTGAGTACGACATTACCGGGTGGGAGAATCTGGCTTAAATGGTTCATGGTGCAATGCACAAAAAAGGACTCTGCCGGGAATTATAGGCCTATTCGTTTGCAATAGGGCTTGAATCGGGAAACGCAAGAGGCGGGCGCGCCGGATTGTTGTGCAATAACCCCATTCTGTGAAGAATGTTTGCTTTTTGTTTTATACCGCGGTTCAGTGACTGTGGTGATTTCATTGTGTAAAGCGACCGATGCAATGAAGTCGCGTCCGTTTTTTTGCCTGTCAATCCCATCACCATGCAAATTTTACAAATACGCAGATATGACAACATCTATCCGGGGACAGGTCTGAAATGAGGGCGCAAGTGGTGTCAATCAAGCTATAATTTTTTGCCTATGACATTTGCAGTTTCCGAATAGCGCCATTGTTACAGTAGTGGGCAACTGGCGCAACAGATCGCATGACGATACGCCGTAGCCGCGCGCCACTTGCGCAAGCATAGATCGATAGTATTTTTCAACTTCACCGAATGATTCATTTGTTAAAAAATCGTCTGCAGCATGCGCGCAATTTCCTGACTCTTCTATTTGGCTTGCTATTGCTGGGCGTCGTGATGGTGGTCGGTTCGACAGGTTTGCTTCTGTACTCGGCGTTTTTGCGCCGGGATCAGCGCAAGCAGAACGCGCGTAACGTGATCACCCGTACGTTTCAGATGTATTTCGGCGTGCTGCAATCCTTGCACATTCTGCATCTGGATCTGTCTGACCTCGATGCCCTGCGCAATGATCGCGGCGTGATTCTGGCATCGAATCATCCGTCGCTTCTGGATGCGCTGCTTATCAATTCGCGCTTGTCGAATGTGGTGTGCATCATGAAAGAACAGGTGCTGAAAAATGTGCTGTTCGGGCATGGTGCAAGAATGGCCGGGTATATTCCGAATAAATCGATACGGGATATTGTCAATGTGGCTGCTGAAGAGTTGACAATCGGGAGTCAGCTGTTGCTCTTTCCCGAAGGCACGCGTAGCCGGACTGCTACCGTCAACGAACTGCAGGCAACGGTTGCGGTAATCGCCAAACGAACAGGTGTCGATGTGCAAACCATATTGATCGAATCGGATTCCGGATTTTTAGGGAAGGCCTGGCCACTCTATCGTGTACCTTCATTCCCGGTCCATTTTCGCGTGCGCGTCGGGCGGCGCTTTTTGCCCGCCGATAACGTCAAGCAGCTGGTGACCGAGATGCAGGAGTATTTCGAGCAGGAACTTGCCAATTCACGTCCTGCCAGGTCATTCACCAAACATTGCTGCGGTTCGATGGAAGCGCAGCGTTAATTATTTTCAGCCAGGGTTTTTTCATGCAAGCGTCTTCTACACATCTGGTTCTGATTCCCAGTTACAACCCGGGTAGCACCGTCTATGCGACGGTCGCGTCGGCACGGCAGTTCTGGAATCCCGTGTGGGTGATTGTCGACGGCAGCAGCGATGGATCTGCGGCCCAGCTGCAGCGCATGGCGGAACAGGATGATGGACTGCGTGTCGTTGTACTGCCTGAGAACGGTGGCAAGGGGACGGCAGTATTGCACGGTATGGAACTGGCGCAGCAGCAGGGTTACACGCATGTGCTGACGATGGATTCGGACGGCCAGCACGACGCCACGATGATTCCGCTGTTCATGGAAAAATCGATCGCCCAGCCTGATGTGATGGTGCTTGGTCTGCCGGTGTTTGATGCAAGCGCGCCCAGTCTGCGTGTCAAGGGACGCAAGATTTGCAACTGGTGGGCAAATCTGGAAACCTGCTGGGCCGGGATAGGCGATTCGCTGTTTGGTTTTCGTGTGTATCCGATTGCACCACTGGTCGAAATCATGCGCTCGCATCACTGGATGCGGCGTTTCGATTTCGATCCCGAAGCGGTGGTGCGCCTATGCTGGCACGGCGTGAAACCTGTTAATGTGCCTGCGAAGGTCAAGTATCTGAAAGCGGACGAGGGTGGCGTATCGCACTTCAATTATTGGCGCGATAACAAGTTGCTGACGTGGATGCATACGCGGCTGTTTTGCGGTTTCCTCATCCGTTTGCCACTCCTCCTGGTGCGCAAACTGACTGCCAAATAGCGCACATGAGCGGATGCATGCGGCCGCAGCAGGCCCATTCCCGTTCACCCTCCTGATTCTGTAAAGCGATGTCGTTATGCCGGTTGTAAAAACTCTCCTGATGGTTGTTGCAATCATCGTTTACGTCTCGCTGAGCCATGTGGCGCTGCTGGTGCAGGATGCGCACAGCATCTGGCGGCAGATTGCAGTCGTCATGCTGATTGTGCCGATTATCGGCATCGCCGGCTGGGGTACGATTGCGGCATTGAAGCAGGCTGGCAGCGGTGTGCTTGTCAGGTGTACGGGTGGATTGCTGGTGATGGCAGCGATGAGCTGCATGACCGTTGCGCTATGGGCGACGTTGCTGGTGCGGCTGGACTGGATTTATCTGATTCAGCATATTGCCTGCAATTCGATGCTGTGCTGGTTCTTTGCGCAGACCTTGTTTGGTGATCGCACCCCTCTCATCACCACGCTGGCGCGGACGATACATCCTGACATGCCGGACGATGTGGTCCGCTATACGCGCAAGGTGACGCTTGCCTGGGCCATCTTCTTTGCAATGCAGGTGCTGGTTTCCCTGGTCATTTTTTATGTGGCGTCGATAGAAACATGGTCGATGTTCGCCAATATTCTTAACTGGCCCCTGGTCATTCTGATGTTTGTCGTGGAATACCTATGCAGAAAGCGGGTCAATCCGGATTTCAAGCATGCGACGATCAAGGAAAGCGTGTCCGCCTATTTCAATAACAAAAACAAGGTTTGAATGTGCCTGTCGCTATAATTCTGCGCTTGAAAATATCGCCAAGAAACATCCATGCAAGGGAAAACAGATTTTATGTCGCAGGACTGGACTGAAAAAAAAGAGCGCGGCTCGGCGGGGTCGCTGCGCTTCATGGCGAAGCTTGCAGCTTTGCTGGGCAGACGCGCGACGCGTCTGTTGCTGTATCCGATCGCGTTTTACTTTTTTCTGGTGGTGGCAGATGCGCGCCGGACTTCTGCTGACTATCTGGCGCGGGTATTGGGGCGCAAGGCCCGCTGGCATGAAGTATTTCATCACTTTCACGTGTTTGCCGGCGTCCTGCTTGATCGCGTCTACTTTTTGCAGAATCGCGTCGAATATTTCGATATCGATGTGATGCATAACGCGTATGACGAGGAAACTACCGAAACACGTGCCGGCGGCGTCTTTGTGATGGGAGCGCACATGGGCAGTTTCGAGGTAGTGCGGCTGATATCGCGCGCCAAGGCGGAACTCAAGCTGGTGCTGCTGATGTATGAGGAAAACGCACGCAAGATCGGTGCGCTGATGGCGGCAATCAATCCGCAGGCGCAGCAGGAAATTGTCGCCTTGGGAAACCTCAATGCCATGCTGACTGTCAGGGACCGGCTGGCTGAAGGCGGCATCATAGGCATTCTGGCCGACCGTACGCTTGGCCACGAACGCAATTTTCCGGTTACTTTTCTGGGCGAGACGGCGTATTTCGCGGCAGGCCCTTTCAAGATGGCGGCCATGATGCGCAAACCGGTTTTCCTGATGATGGGGCTGTATCGCGGCGGCAACCGGTATGAAATTCATATCGAGAAAATCGCTGATTTCAGCGATGATGAGAATGGCGAACGTCGCAACTCACCACAGGCCATCGATGCTGCCATCATCAAATATGTAGCGCGGCTGGAATATTTCGCCAGACTGGCGCCGTACAACTGGTTCAACTTTTACGATTTCTGGCAAGGAAACGCGCGATGATCGAATCCGCGATTTCAAATCATTCGGATATGACAAAAACACGAAAATGGCAGCCCAGCGCTTTCATCAAGGCATCCGTTGTGCTGCATGTCGTTGCAGTCGCTTCAGCGTTGCTGTGGCCGCAGTTCATCGTCATCTGTATCGCAGCATTGATCGCCAATCATGCAGTGCTGACCGCTGCCGGACTATGGCCTAGAAGCTCCCTGCTGGGCCCGAATACACTGCGCCTGCCGGGTGGACGACC
>NZ_JBEBPO010000034.1:0-23402 GCF_040395855.1 Herminiimonas fonticola
ATCACGATCAGTTTGTTGCGCGGCAAATCAAGATTGATGTTTTTGAGGTTGTGCGTACGCGCACCTCGGATGCGAATTTCGTCCATTCACTCTTTCAGCTAGGCTTTTCCGGCCCCTACGCCCTTTTTTGAAGGTCGCGGGAAGGTTAAAACGGGTCAACCTGCTACTATAGCGGGTTTTAAAGCTGGTCGTAAAACCACGTTTCTGGTTCTTCCTTGCTCTATTTCCTCTTTGCCATGTCATCCACTTCTTCAAACGACGTCAGCACCCGCATGAGCCGCAATGAAATCCGCGCCAGCACGTCGCTGGCATCGATTTTTGCCTTGCGCATGCTTGGCCTGTTCCTGATCCTGCCGGTGTTCTCGGTACACGCAAAAGGCTTGCCGGGCGGCGAGAGCGCCACGCTGGTCGGTCTGGCGCTGGGGATTTACGGGTTGACGCAGTCGTTCGGGCAAATTCCATTCGGTATTGCATCAGATAAATACGGCCGCAAACGCGTGATTGTGATCGGCCTGATCCTGTTTGCGCTGGGCTCCTTCATTGCCGCCGCTGCCGACGATATCGTCTGGGTCATCGTTGGTCGTGCAGTGCAGGGTGCCGGCGCCATTTCAGCTGCAGTCACTGCCTTTATTGCCGATTCAACCAGAGAGGAGCACCGCACCAAGGCGATGGCCATGGTCGGCGCTTCCATCGGTGTGACTTTTGCCGGTTCGCTGGTGCTGTCGCCGCTGCTGTATCAAGCCATCGGCATGGGCGGCATATTCGCGCTGACCGGCATCTTGTCGGTGCTGGCGATCCTGGTGGTGTTGTATATCGTTCCGGCTGCGCCGGCCTTGCCGCCAGGACGCATATCAATACGCGAGGTGCTGGCCAATAGTGAGCTGATGCGCCTGAATTACGGCGTGTTTGCGCTGCATGTGACGCAAATGGCGATGTTTGTCGTGATGCCGTCGGCGCTGATCCGCTTTGGTCATCTGCCGCTCGGCGAGCACTGGAAAGTTTATCTGCCGGTGGTGCTGGCTTCTTTTCTGCTGATGCTGCCACCGATTTTCATTGCCGAGCGGCGCGGCAAATCGAAACAGGTTTTTGTCGCCGCCATTGCTTTATTATTGGCGGTTCAAGTCGGCATGTGGCTGGTGTTTGCACAGACGCAGTTGCACTGGATCTGGCTGGTAGCCTTGTTGCTGGCATTTTTTATTGCTTTCAATATTCTGGAGGCCAGCCAGCCTTCACTGGTGTCGCGCATTGCACCGCCTGCGGCCAAAGGTACGGCGCTGGGTGTGTACAACACCTTGCAGGCGCTGGGCCTGTTTTGCGGTGGTGCGCTGGGCGGCTGGCTGACGCAGCATGTAAGCAGTGCATCAGTATTTGTGTTGGGCGCAGCGTTGACGGTAGGCTGGCTTATAATTGCCGCCAATATGAAAAACTTACCACGTCGCGGCCAGGTTCAGGCCGCGGTAGTTTAATCGGAGAAAATTAATGGCATCAGTCAATAAAGTCATCATCGTCGGCAATCTGGGCCGCGATCCTGAAACCCGCTACATGCCAAACGGCGAAGCCGTTACCAACGTGGCCGTTGCCACAACGGAAAGCTGGAAAGACAAGAATAGCGGCGATAAAAAAGAAATTACCGAATGGCACCGTATTACCTTCTATCGCAAGCTGGCTGAGATCGCCGGCCAGTATCTGAAAAAAGGTTCGTCCGTGTATATCGAAGGCCGTTTGCAAACACGCAAATGGACGGACAAGGATGGCGTCGAGCGTTATACGACGGAAATCATCGCCGACACCATGCAAATGCTGGGCGGCCGTCCCGGCGCGGGTGGCGGTAGTTCGGCCATGGATGACGATTACGGCAGCAGCGCACCGGCACCACGTCAAAGTTCGGGTGGCCAGTCGGCTCGCCCTGCCGCCAAACCGGCAGCATCGAACTTCAACGATATGGATGACGATATTCCGTTCTAAGAAAAAACTTTCTTGGTGTGTGAAAAAGGCCTGCAGAGTTAATTCTGCAGGCCTTTTTCTTTGTCGCCTGACATTCCAAAAAATATCTGTTCTATCCGATTCCCGTCATCACTTGCCGCTAGCTGAGGCCTCCGGTGAGGCGATAACTATACGGTCGACGGACAAGGCCGCCAATAATCCTGCTACAGGCGCTTTGCGCGGTATTGCACATCGTTCTGAAGCAACGGTTTGGATGCATGCACAACAAATTTGACAATAAATAGTGCGTTTCCAAACAAGTATCAAAATTCCTTCCCTCATATGATTTGATCCAGACCACGATCAAGTGGTGCCTTGGAAAATTAGGAGACATATGAAAGATCATATTTGCAGTACTGGATGCAATCACTTCTCTCACCTGAACGATCCCGACCTGCTCGCGGAGTTCACGGAAGCGCGTCACAGCCTACGCGCAAACATCAGCGGCACAAAAGCTAGCGGTAAAGCAGGTTTGGGTGGTGTCACGTACCGTCCCCTGCCTTCGAAGAAGGCCGGTGAGAACGTCAGCCACTACTATGTTCCAGCCAATAAAGACACCGTCCACTGGGGTTATTTCAGCAAGTCCATGGAGCCTCTGGTGAAGCTGGAATCCGGTGATTACGCCACGATGGAAGCTGTTACGCATCACTCTTTCGACGATTATGAAAGAATGATCCAGGGTGATCCGGGTGTAGAAGGTATTTTCCACTGGGATGCTGAAAGCAAGGCGATCGATCGTCGCGGTGCAGGCCCAATGGATCACCCGGTGGGAGCTGGCGGCGGCATGGGCGTACACGTATGTACCGGTCCCATCTATGTCAATGGCGCAGAGCCGGGCGATGTGCTGGAAGTGCGTATCATCGACACGATGCAGCGACCATCCGCCAATCCCGATTATCGCGGCAAGTCGTTTGGGGTTAATGTGGCGGCCAACTGGGGCCTCCAGTACAACAACCTCATCACCGAACCAAAACAGCGCGAAGTCATCACCCTCTACGAGGTGGATGCAACTGGTGCGCAAACCACAGCCAGGGCTGTGTACAACTATCGCTGGGCGTCACAAACCGATCCTCGAGGCAGAGTGCACCCAACCATCGATTACCCGGGCATTCCTGTTGACCGTAGCAAGATCAAGCTCAACTATGATGTGCTGAAGGGTTATGAAATCCCTGTGCGCCCGCACTTTGGCATGATTACCGTGGCTCCTGCAGAATCGGACATGGTCTCGTCGAACCCGCCAAGCTACACCGGCGGCAACTTCGATAACTGGCGTACTGGCAAAGGTTCGACCTGCTTCTTCCCGGTTGCGGTGCCGGGCGCGATGTTCTCGATCGGCGATCCGCACGCCTCGCAAGGTGATGCGGAACTCTGCGGTACCGCGATCGAATGTTCTCTGACTGGCCTGTTCCAGTTCATCCTGCATAAAAAAGCGGATCTGCCGGGCACCAAGCTGTACGGACTCGATTATCCCTTGCTTGAAACCGAAAGCGAACTGGTTGTTCATGGATTCAGCAGCCCGAACTACCTTAAGGAGTTCGCGGGCGCCGCAGATCCGGCGGCAGCGATTAAAGGTTCCCTTGACACGGCAATGACCGATGCCTTCAACAAGACGCGCCGCTTCTTCATGGATACGCGCAATCTGTCTGAAGACGAGGCCATCTCGCTGATTTCCATCTCGGTGGATTTCGGCGTCACGCAGGTCGTGGACGGCAACTGGGGCGTACACGCGATCATCCAGAAGGATATCTTCCCCAAAAAATAGCGTCGTGCGTTGTGCCGACGGGAAAACCGTCGGCACATTTTCAAAATCGAGAGGAAGAAATTTGCCGAAAGGCTTTTATCAGGAGGAGCAAAAATGAAACCGGAACACGTCTATGTAGGTAGAAATGAAATCGTGGCGCTGATCGTCGGTCTGATTACAGGTGGACTGTATACGTGGCTGAGCTTGCCGATTCCCGCGCCACCTGTCCTCGGCGGCATTATGGCCATCATCTTTACGTACGTCGGTTACCTGATCGTACAGGTGGTTCGCAAGGCTGTCGTATTTGGTCCGCCGAAAGAGTGATCTGTCTTTCGAAATAATCATTCCATAAAAAAACAGGAGACACGCATGATCGAAATTGGTTTTGGCTCAACTGAATTGCTGGCGTCTGGCGTCGGTCTTGTTACCGGCTTGCTCTATACGTCGGTACGTGCACCGATTCCGGCGCCCAACGTGCTTGGTGGCATCTTCGCCATTGTGGGCACCTTTATCGGCTACCTTGCCGTCGCAGCGATGCGCGGCCAACTGGTTTTTGTGGGCTAGGTGCCTCTTTTGGCGGGTTCCCGCCATTTTTTATAAGCAAGGTTTTGCACACTGTGCAAAAAACCGGCCGATAGGGGTGTATGTACTTCCGGAGAAAGGCTGAATGAAAAACAGGGCTTGAAGATCATGCGATCATGACGGTCTTGAAAATAGTCAGCTGAAAATTCCGGAAGTCCCTTTCGCTTTCCATAAAGATGAGTCACTTCGCATGAAAAGCTGGATTCCCCGGTTTCAGTCGCCCTAGTCTTGGCAAGGGAAATTGATCACGAAAGGTCCAGGCATGCACGATGATTCACATACATTTTCCACCGATGCATTTCCAGCCGAGCTGCGTGAAGCGGCGTGGCAGAATGCGCTTGCCAGTCTTGCGTTGACATCGGAGATCTCAAGCAAGAACCAGGCATCTCTGGTGGGCTACATCACATTCGGCGTCTCTCAGCCCGGTTCGGTATTTAGTACGCTGAACGCATCTCCTCAGGCTTTTACAGCGCGTGATCCTGCGATGCTCATGCGAACGGATTCCGTGACTGTATTCGTGCTATTCGATGGCGTCGGACAAATCGATGTTGGTGCCGAGACAGCAGCAGTTTCATCCGGGGATATTTATCTTCTGGATTCATCTCGCCAATGGAAATTGGCGCTGACCTCTGCATTTCGTGCTTGTGTTATCCGCTTGGAGAAGGCCAATTTCATATCCAGGCTGATGCACACGGGAAAGACTGACATTTGCAAAATCTCTTCGGCATCGGGTGTCGGGAACATCGCGTTTGAATTTGCAAGGGCGATAACGTTTCAGCTCGCTTCGCTTGGCTCGGAGGATCTGGAGCAAATGGAAGACGCGCTGAGCACGATGCTGGTTGCAAGTCTGGCTCAAAAAGAAGAAGAGGATGTTAGCCATTCGACGTCGATGCAGCTTAGTCATTTAAGGCGCATTTGCAGAACAATCGAGGCCAGACTGACTGATCCGGCGCTTTCAGCTGTCGATATTGCACGATCGGAGCAGTTGTCCGCTCGTTATCTTCAAAAGCTGTTTGCTTCTGCAGGCACAACCTTTGGCGAGTATGTAAAGAAGAGACGCCTGGATAGATGCCGGATCGATTTGTTTAATAAAAGCCTGAAGCATTTGACGATCTCCGAGCTTTGTTTCCGCTGGGGTTTCAATGATGCCGCCAACTTCAGCCGGGCATTTCATCTTGAGTATGGCGTCTCCCCCAAAACATATAGATCACAGCCGAGATTGGCAGGGAAGAGATATGAGTTGCGTGGCCGACCTGACCCCGCTTCAACTGAACATGCAAAGAATGTCCTGGCGCAGAATGAAGAGCTGCCACGGAATGCGCGTTTTGCAGGAGTATTGGTGGAGGTAGCTCTTCTTGAATCTGCAATTGCACTTGTGCCAAATCAATCTTCTTCGCATAAGGTGAACGATGCAGATGATGAAGAATATGTGGGAACGCATTACTACATCCCGGCTAATTCAAAAACGGTGCATTGGGGTTACTTCAGCAGCCTCATCAAGCCGATCTTATCAATCAATTCCGGCGACTATTTGACGATCGAGACGATCACTCAACATGCCTACGATGATTATGAAAGGATGATCCAGGGAGATGCGGGCGCTGAAAGCATCTTCTTTTGGGATAAGGATAAAAAGGCGATTGACCGGCGAGGGGCGGGGCCTATCAATGCTTCCATATTCGGACGGGGCGCGGGCGAAGGGTTCGGAGTACATATATGTACCGGGCCTGTCTATGTAAAGAATGCCGAGCCCGGAGATGTTCTGGAGATTCGCATTCTCGATGTGATGCCCAGGCCGGCGGCAAATCCGAAGTTTGCCGGTCAGTCGTTTGGCAGCAATGTCGCATCCTGGTGGGGCTTTCATTATCACGATCTGCTGACGGAACCCAAGCCTCGGGAGGTGGTGACAATTTACGAAATCCTGGATGCCGACCATGGTAGTTGCGCCAAGGCGGTTTATAACTATCGCTGGACTCCGCAAACAGATCCATTTGGTGTTGTCCATGAAACCATCGATTATCCGGGCGTGCCGGTAGATCACGATACGATCGTCAAGAACTTCGAAGTTCTAAAAAACGTTCGCATTCCTGTGCGTCCGCATTTCGGTGTTCTTGCAGTCGCGCCTGCACACGAAGATCCAATTGATTCCGTCCCGCCCAGTTACTTTGGTGGCAATCTTGACAACTGGCGGGCCACGAAAGGCGCAACACTTTATTTGCCGGTGGCAGTAGATGGCGCGCTTTTCTCGGTAGGTGATTCGCATGCGTCGCAAGGGGATTCCGAGCTATGCGGTACAGCGATCGAATGCTCAATGACGGGAAAGTTTCAGCTTGTCTTGCATAAGAAGAAGGATTTGGAGGGTGGCTTCTTTGCAGACCTGGATTATCCATTTCTTGAGACGGAAACAGAATGGGTAATACAAGGGTTCTGCTACGCCAATCACCTTGCTCAACTGGGGCCGCTTGCGCAGACAGATGTGTATAAAAAAACCTCGCTGGATTTGGCGATGCGGGATGCTTTTCGCAAGACGCGTCGTTACCTGATGACGGCGCACAAGCTGACGGAGGATGAAGCAATTTCCGTGATTTCGGTTGGCGTGGATTTTGGCGTCACGCAAGTGGTGAACGGCAACTGGGGCGTACACGCAATAATCCGGAAGTCGATTTTCGCCGATATCTGATGCAGGCCACTTCTTCCATCATGCCGGGTTGCGTAATCCGGGCATGGTTTGTCGCGAAGAATAATTCACAATTTTCAAATACTGATTTTCGACAATGAGTTGTTCGTTGTTGAACAAGATCAGATCACCCTTCTCTCCTAGTATCGCTAAATCAAATCAGTGACTGACATTCTGGTTTGTTTAGTCGTGTGTTCAAGCACGTAGATATAAATACTGGAGGAGAGACAATGAAGGCAATCACGCGATTCAGTTTAAAAAGAGAGTGTTCAATGAAGTTGGTAAAGCATGCTGCCATTGGCAGCGTGCTGGGCTTGGCCGCATCTGCATTTTCGATAAATGCCTTGGCGCAGACTTCTGTGCAGGTAAGCGGCACGATTGATGTCTATGCCGGAGCCACCAAGAATAGCGGTGATGCGCGGAGCACATCCGGCGTGAACAGCAGCGGCATGGAAACCTCATGGTGGGGTTTCAAGGGCAGGGAGGAACTGGGTGGCGGCTTGCAGGCGCATTTCGCGCTGACCGGTTTCATCCGTCCCGATGTCGGCGCTGCGGGGCGCTTCAATGGAGACTCGATGTTCTCCAGGGATGCCAACGTCGGACTTTCCGGTTCATTTGGACGTGTGTCACTGGGGCGAGACCTGGCGCCTAATTTCATTCCTACACTGACCTTCAGTCCGTTCGGTGGTTCATTCGCGTTTTCCCCGCTTGAACTGCATACGCAGACGCCATCAGGCAGCTATCGTGGTCAAGCCTGGTCGCCAACCGTGTCCGGCGATACGGGCTGGAGCAACGAGATCATGTACGTCATGCCGAAACTCGGCGGATTTACCACCAGCCTGTTCCTGCAACTTGGCGAGCAGGCCGGGAATTCGGGCAAGAACAATTATGGCGCGAATACCATGTATGAGAGTGGGCCGCTTTCTTTCGGTGCTTACTTTCAGTCTGTAAAGGTCAACAACCCGCTCGATGCCGTTGTCAGCGGGGATTCGCAGGTTTTCACATTTACGCCTTATAACCAGGTAACCGGAGCGACTTATGCGCTGGCTGCGTCAAAGAATGACACCTGGTTTGTGGGCGGTGCCTACGATCTGCAATTCATGAAGCTCTTTGGGACACTGAATTATTCGACGAACCGCTTGATTGGCGCTGCAAACGACAGTCAATACGATCTGAAATCGAATACGGTTCAACTGGGTGTCAGCGCACCTGCAGGTAGAGGTTCTGTGCTGTTCTCCTGGGCACGGACCAATGTGAAAGCAGATGGTGATTTCAGTGCTGTGCTGGGAGGCTCGGGCGTGAAATCATCGATAGTCCGCAATACCGCCTCGCTGGGGTATGACTACTTTTTCTCCAAGCGCACCGATGTTTATAGCGTCGTCAGCTACGACAAGCTGACAGATCAATCCAGCGGCGTCAGCTTTGGCGTGGGCATTCGCCAGCGCTTCTAATGTATTCATCAGGGCAGTGCGGCTGTTCTGCCCTGATGAAACAAGGCCGGGCGTCAGTATTTCTGCGGAAATCTGACGGTGTGCCTTTTGAAGCCTGGATGTGAAGTTGCCACTGCGGCTCTTGGTGCATGTTTGATCATCTTCGTTTACCCAATACCCATCATCTGAAGAGGGATGAGGTTTGCGGCCTTTTTTGCGCATCAGCGTTCATCAACTTTGACGATATGTTGGCAAATATGCCAGCTTAAGGCGTGAATCGTAAAACATTGTTTAATTTCCACGTGGAAACTAAAGTTTGACGATATGATTGCCGATATACATGATGTAGTCATCGCTGCCATGTGAAATTAGCAGCAAATTTTCCCATCCCCCCTTTACCTATTGCGCATCCCCTTGCTTTTACAGGAGGTGCGTAAGCATTCTGGATAGCCCCATGCAAGACAAGCAACAATCCTTAAACGGGAACGAAGTATTGGCTTTTACCCTGGGCAAGGAAGAGTACGGCATCGATATTCTGAAGGTGCAGGAAATTCGCGGTTATGACGCGGTTACCAAGATTGCCAATGCACCTGAATTCATCAAGGGTGTGATCAATCTGCGTGGCGTGATCGTGCCTATCGTTGACATGCGCATCATGTTCAATCTGGGCGAGCCCAGCTACGATCAATTCACCGTCGTCATCATTCTCAATATTGGCACGCGCGTGGTCGGCATGGTGGTCGATAGTGTGTCCGATGTGATCACGCTCAGTGCAGAGCAAATCAAGCCGGCGCCGCAAATGGGCACGACGATGAAGTCCGATTATCTGCTCGGTCTGGGCACGATAGAAGAACGCATGCTGATTCTGGTCGACATCGATTTGTTGATGTCTTCGTCGGATATGGGGCTGATCGAAAAAATCGCTGCTTGAGCTAATGGCAGCAACTTCTTGCTTCGATATATTGATATCGCAGAATTTTTATATTGGGTGAATAAATGAAAATTAAAAATTGGAAAATCGGCGTCAGGCTGAGTGTTGCGTTTGCGCTGATATTGATGTTGATGACATCAATGACGGCCTTGGGTGTCTGGTTCTTGCATGACGTTGCTGAAGCGACTACGGCGATGGAGGAGGCAACGGTCAAAGAGCGTCTGTCTGAGCAGTGGATCAGAGGCATTGCCACGAATACAGTGCGCACTTTCGCGCGCGTGAAAACCAATAGTGCAGAAGAAGAAAAATCTCTGCAGGCGGAAATGGCTGCCGTCAGTGCCGACGTCAGCAAAGTGCAAAAGCAATTGGAAGAAATGATCGTCAGTGTTGAAGGCAAGAAAATGATGGCGGCAGTTGCTGAAAAGCGCAGTACTTACAGCGCCATCCGCGACGCCGCTTTCAAACTCAAGGCGGAAGAGCGTGGTGATGGCGGAGTTGCTCTGAAAGAGATGATCGAGTCCAAAATGGTGCCGGCAGCAAACGACTACATACAATCCGTTCAGGGTGCAGTCGATTTTCAGGAAGAAATTTTTGTAGCAGCGAGGAAGCACGTAGATGAAATTTACGAATCAGGCCGTAATGTCCTGATTGTGCTGGGTGTGGTTGCACTTATGCTGGGCATACTGCTGTCCTGGCTTCTGACGCGCAGTATTACCCGGCCTTTGGGCTATGCGGTCAGTGTGGCGCGTGTAGTCGCTTCAGGCGATTTGACCGGCCGCATCGCAGTAGATTCGAAGGATGAAACCGGCCAGTTGCTGCAAGCCTTGAAGGATATGAATGACAGCCTGACCGCCAGCATCACGCAGGTTCGCTCGGGTGTCGATACCATTGCAACCGCATCGAATCAGATCGCATCCGGCAACCTGGATCTGTCGTCGCGTACTGAAGAACAGGCCAGCTCGCTGGAAGAAACCGCATCGTCAATGGAAGAGCTGACCTCTACCGTCAAGCAAAATGCCGACAATGCACGACAAGCCAATCAGCTTGCCGTCACTGCTTCCGGCGTGGCGGAAAAAGGTGGTGTGGTCGTGTCGAAAGTGGTGGATACGATGGATGGCATCAATACCTCGGCGAGAAAAATTGTCGATATCATTGGTGTGATCGATGGCATCGCTTTCCAGACCAATATCCTGGCGCTGAATGCAGCGGTGGAAGCCGCGCGTGCCGGCGAGCAAGGTCGCGGTTTTGCGGTGGTGGCATCGGAAGTGCGCAGCCTGGCGCAGCGTTCGGCTGCAGCTGCCAAGGAAATCAAGACACTGATCGACGATTCGGTTGATAAAGTCGATAGCGGCAGCAAGCTCGTGGCAGAAGCGGGGACGACCATGGTGGAAGTGGTTGACAGCGTCAAGCGCGTGACCGATATCATGTCCGAAATCATGGCTGCCAGCCAGGAGCAAAGCGCAGGTATTGAGCAGGTCAATCAGGCCATTGGCCAGATGGATCAGGTCACCCAGCAAAATGCGGCCTTGGTGGAAGAAGCAGCAGCAGCAGCGGAATCCCTGAACGAACAAGCGGCGAATCTGGCGCAAGCGGTGAGTATATTCAAACTGGATGGCGTAGCGAACAGCACCAGAGCTGCGACACGCTTGCCGGTTGCGGCAAGCAAGGCACCGGTAACGCGTCAGCTCGCAGCCAGCCCGGCGCCGAAGAAAATCGTCAATGAAACCCGTCCGGTTAACGGCGACGATTGGGAAGAGTTTTAAGACCGTACTGCCTGCATGAATAAAAGCCCGCTGAAATAGCGGGTTTTTTTATGCACATGCGATTTCTCGCGGGAACGCATTATCTTTTGCCTGCATCCATATGTGAGCGGTGATGTGGCAGTTTCTCTGTATCTGCGGGTTTTGCTATTTCTTGTTTGCCTGCAAGTGTTTGTTGCCTGGCGCACGGAATGAGCGGGCGAGTCGGTATATATTTT
Source organism: Herminiimonas fonticola (assembly GCF_040395855.1). Taxonomy (GTDB): domain Bacteria; phylum Pseudomonadota; class Gammaproteobacteria; order Burkholderiales; family Burkholderiaceae_D; genus Oxalicibacterium; species Oxalicibacterium fonticola_A. Next base: position 11,323 of record NZ_JBEBPO010000034.1, read on the forward strand.
CATCGCGGAGCGGGATGTGTGATCATTCGCTTGGCATTCGCAATGAGTTTTTCCTTGTGCCGACAACAATTTTAAAAAATTACCGATGACATTATCCTTTTCCCTGCGCACTGCAATTGCCGACAAAAACATTTCGCCTGTGAGGAAAGCATTTCTGCATTGTGCGCTGCTGGCCTGTGTTTTCCCTGTTGCATGGACGGCGCAGGCACAGACCGCATCCAGTCCCTTCAATGAATTCATGACAGCGCCGGGGAGTGCCGGCCTTGGATTTGTCACGCGTGTCGAGCGCTCGCCGTATGTGGGTGGCGGCAATCGCAAGGATTTGCTGCCCCTGTATCTGTATGAAGGCGAGCGCTTTTTCCTGCATGCCAATCGCGTCGGCATCAAGTTCGCACCGGAAGAAGATCAGCGTGTAGATGTTTTCCTGCGTCGGCGTCTGGAAGGATTTCCAGAGGATGAACAGCCAGCAGCATTGAGCGGAATGGCGCCGCGCAGTACCGGCGTCGACCTGGGCGTGACATATCGCTACAAGCAGCCCTGGGGCACGCTGCATGCATCTTTCCTGCACGACGTGAGCTCGGTATCGGACGGCAGCGAACTGGCGCTGGAATATTCATATGACTGGCGCTCGGGGCGTTGGGCTTTCCGCCCCAGCGTCAGCATTTCAATGCGTGATGGCAAGCTGAATAATTATTACTATGGTGTGCTGGCAGGAGAGGCGACGGCGGCACGCCCGGCTTATGCGCCGGGCTCCGGCACCAATGTGGCGCTGAATCTGTACGGTTCGTACAATCTGACTGAGCGCTGGCGCTTGCTGGGTGGTGTTTCCGTCACTGCGCTGGACAGCCGGATCAAGGACAGTCCGATAATACGCAAAGGTTTGCAGCCATCATTCTTTGTCGGCGCAGCCTATGATTTTGGCAGCTACAAGGAGCAGTTGTGGGCCGATGAAAAAGCACCGACTTATGTGCGCGTACTGTATGGCCGGGCGGGTGCCGATAGCTGTCATCTGGCAAAAATCCTTACTTTCAAATGTGCCGACCTCGACAAGACGACGCCTACCAGTATCGCCGGCGTGCACATCGGTAAACCGTTTATCGAAAAACTCAATGGCTGGCCGCTGGATTTTGTCGGCTATGCCGGGCTGGTGCATCACAACGACCGGAATCTGCAGGCTAACGGCGTGCAGGTTGATTTGTTCATGAAAGCGTTTTACTACGGCTTTCCGTGGAGCCACAAGGTCAAAACGCGGCTGGGCTGGGGTTTGGGCGTTTCCTACGCAAATCGGGTGCCGTACACGGAAGCGAGCAGCCAGGCTGCGCGCAATCGTCCGACCTCGCGCTTGCTGAATTATCTGGATCCAACGATCGATGTCAGTCTGGGAGATTTGATCGGTTCGCGCAGTCTGAAGGAAACCTATGTCGGCGTGGGCGTTTCGCACCGCTCCGGTATTTTCGGTTCATCGCGATTGCTGGGTGATGTGAATGGCGGCTCAAATTATATTTATACCTATCTCGAGATGAAGATATGAGGTGGTGCTGACGCGCAGTTTTCTGCAGTGCTTCAGCAAGTTTCGATCTAAAGGGATGTTGTGTGCTGCTGTTTTTTTACGAGGGAATCGTCCATTTTGATCAGGTTGTCGTGCGGAATGGTATGCATTCAGTCAGCCTTGAACATGAAAACGTCGTTAAAAACGGAATTTAATTTTTTCAATGCAATCTTTTCTATTCTTTTCTATTTCACTGCATTAAGATTTGACGCTTACGTTTGCAAATTTTTACATTTCCAGCTGGTGAAATTTATCGTTTGTTCAGCCAAGTCGTGCATTCAGTGTCACGATGGCAATAATGAACAAATCAAAGCCATGGGCCTCTATTTTTAATTCAGCTGCTTTAAGCATGTTTTCAAAACGTAACGATACGGCCAATAATCAATTAGTCAGCCTGATGGAAGTGGCCGGAGAGGTCGTGCTTCGGCTTAACAGCCATGGTGAAATCCTCTATGCCAGTCGTCGCGCCGCCGAAGTGATCGGCTCCGATGCGCAACTGGTGGGCATGAATCTGTTTGAGTTGGTGCGTTTGTCGGACCGACATGCAATCGAAGCGTCTTTGCGTCAGGCACTTCTATCTCTGCAAATTACCCGGGTGAGCGTACGCATGGCGACGCATGCCGCCGTCTTGCAATTCGAGTTGCAGATGATTGCCTATGAGGCGGGAACTGCTCTGGAGTTGCTGCTGGTGGGGCGCGATATTTCCAATCAGCAGAAAACGGAAGAGCGTTTGCGCCATATGGCGACGCACGATGAGCTGACCAATTTGCCCAATCGCGCCTTGCTGGCCGATCGTTTGAGCATGAACATGGCGCAATCGCGCCGTACCAATATCGGTTTTTCCGTCATCGCGCTGGACCTCGACGGTTTCAAGAAGGTGAACGATGCCTTGGGCCATGCAGTCGGCGATGCATTGCTGCGGATCGCTGCGGGTCGCCTGCGCGAAACCCTGCGCGATGTCGATACCCTGGCCAGAGTCGGTGGCGATGAGTTTGTCGCGGTATTGCCTGGCGCCGTCGATGAAGTGGAAATTCAAAACGTGGCGCGGCGGATGATTTCTGCCATCCAGCTACCCTTTGAAATCAATAACAACACCTTGTATGTGAGCGCCTCGATCGGGGTTGCAATCTATCCGATGCACGGCGACAGCGAAGTCAAATTGCTGGCGCATGCCGATGCGGCAATGTATCGGGCCAAGGAAACCGGCAAGGCGCGCTGCATTGTGTATAACGAGCTTGCCTTCAATCGCATCGAGCATGATGTGTCGATGGAAGCGGCAATGTTCGATGCCGTCCGGAACGGCGAATTTCTGTTGCACTATCAGCCTATCGTCGATGCGCAAACGCGCCAGATCATGGGGTTTGAAGCCCTGATGCGCTGGATGCGCCCGGATATCGGCCTGGTGCCGCCGAATCAGTTCATCCCGATGGCGGAAGACAATGGATTGATCAATCTGCTCGGCGCATGGGCATTGAAATCCGCATGCGTGCAGTTGAAGCGATTCGAGGAGGCGGCTGGCCGGCAGCTCTATGTTTCAGTCAACGTCAGCCCGCGTCAATTCCGCAATGACCAGTTTCTCGGCATGATGGATGACGCTCTCAAGCTGTCCGGATTGGAAGGGCATCAATTGATGCTGGAGATTACCGAAGGCATCCTGATGTCGGATCCTGAACATGCAGAAGCGCTGCTGAACAAGATTGCCGCGCGCGGCGTGCGTATCGCGATTGATGATTTCGGCACCGGATATTCTTCGCTGATTTACCTGAAGCGCTTTCCGATTGCAGCGCTCAAGATCGATCGCGCTTTCATCAGGGATTTGCCGACATCCGTCAAGGATGCCGCGATTTGCAATGTGATTCTCAGTCTTGCCGGCAATCTGAGTTTGCAGACGGTGGCAGAGGGCGTTGAAAACGAACAGCAGCTGGAATTCCTGTCCAGCCAGGGTTGTTCGCTGATTCAGGGCTTTCATACCGGCCACCCTTCCGTGCCTGATGCACTCATCGATATTTTGAAAGCAGAGACACTTGTTCTGCAAAACTAGTCTGACAGGCCGCAAAAACTGATTCATGAAGAAACCAATCAACCCATTGATCAATCCTGAGAAAACACTGGATTTGCTGTGGACGCGTGTGCGCCAGCGTGGTGACCTGCCAGGATTTTCCCGCGTGGTGAGTGCGATTGTCGGCGCCATGCACGGCGAGAACGATCGCGAATTCAACATGACCAAAACGGTCTTGTCCGATCCCACTTTGACACAGCGTGTTTTGCGTTTGGCCAATAGTGCGATGTACTCGGCTTTTGGCCAGGGCATCAATACGGTTTCCAAAGCCGTGATCGTGCTCGGTACGGAAACCATCGGCCATCTCGCTCTGGGTTTGAAGCTGATCGATGGTTTGTCTGCCGCATCGCTGGCGACATCGCATACTCGTAATGAAATGGAAAAGGCTGTACTGGCGGGGCAGATTGCACGCCAGGTTGCTTCATCATCAACCCGGCGCGATACGGAGGAGGCGGTAGTCTGTTCGATACTGCATTCGCTGGGCCGCTTGATGGTGTCGTTTTACCTGCCTGAGCAATGGGTGCAGGTGCAAACGGTAGCAGCGGAAAAAAATATTACCGAAAATGAAGCTGCGGACGAAGTTCTTGGCTTGGGTCTGGATGAAATCGGCAGCTTGATCGGCAAGCGCTGGGGTTTTCCGTACTCGCTGGTCGCCAGCTTGAAAGAAATACCGCCGCGTATCGATACAGACCTTACACATGAACCGCTGATGCATTCGGAATGGCTGGCTGCAATTTCGACGATGGCGACGCGCTGCGCTGGTGCCGTGTGCGAAGGAGAAGAGACTTCCGCCGTGGATCTGACAAATATTGCGGAAGATTATGCGGAGATGCTGGGCCTGGATGTTCCTGGCATTCTGCTGGCCGTCGATACGGCGCAAAAAATCGCCAGGGAAGATGAGCTGCTGATCGGCCAGGAAAAGCGGCCTGACGAACCGGAAGCGCAACTGTTGCTGCCTTTGGGCAAGCCTGCCGATGCGATTGAAATTATCCGGCGCGGTGTCGGCGATATGCGCGATGAAGTGGTGACGACCAGTACCGGTCAATTGATGACGGTGGCATTGGAGACTGTCTATCAAGGCCTGGGCTTGAGTCGCGCCATCACGTTCCTGCGCAATCATGATGAAGCCAAATATGTTGCACGCATGTGCTTCGGCGAATGCACGGAAGATTTGCTGCCGCGTCTGATGTTTAACGATGCGTATCAACCGGACGTTTTTCATGCTGCGTTGGCGAACGATAAAATGATTCTGGTCGACGATGCGCAGGCGCCGGGTTTCATCAACAAATTGCCGCGCTGGTGGCGTGAAGAGCTGGGCAGTTCGCGCAGCTTCATGATTTTGCCTCTGATGCTGAATTTTCATCCGGTGGGCTTTATTTACGGAGACTGGAATGCGGCCCTGCCAACATCCAGAATCACACCGAATGAAGTGGTGTTGCTGGATGAGTTGCGCGCACTGGTAGTCAAGGCGATAGAACATCGCTGCCATTTGGAACCGGCCTGGGCGCGCGCCATGTACTAATTTCCCCGCCGGTAGCGTAGTCGAATTACCATAGCTGGCATTATTCAGCTTTCATTCAGACCATGGCTCGACTTCCCCGGCTCGTCATACCCAATCAAGCGCATCACGTTATTCAATCCGGCAACAATGGTGAAACAGTTTTTCGCGATAGTGCCGATTACAGTTTTTTCCTGAGCCGCTTGAAAGAGGCTGCCAGGCAATTCAAGGTTGCCATTCACGCTTATGTGTTGATGCCCACGCATCTTCATCTGCTTGCTACACCCGCCGATCTGGAAGGATTGAGCCGGATGATGCAATGGCTGGGACGTCATTACGTCCCGTATTTCAATCGCAAGTACACGCGCACCGGTACGCTTTGGCAGGGCCGCTACAAGGCGACGGTGCTGGATGCGGAACGCTATTTCATGACCTGTTGCGCCTATATCGAATTGAATCCGGTGCGCTGCGAGCTTACGCATGCGGTCGGAGATTATCCGTGGTCCAGCTATCCGCATCACATAGGCGCTCACTCTGACCCTATTATTTCTGATCACCCTCTATATTGGTCTTTGGGCAATACGCCTTTCGAGCGCGAAGCGGCTTACCGGGCGCTGGTCGAGCAGGGTGTCAAAGAAGACGACGTACACATGCTGACTGAGGCCACGTTAAAAGGCTGGGCCCTGGGTTCGGAGCAATTTCAGTTGTCCCTTGAGAGACAGGCTGTTCGACGCGTGCGGCCGGCAAAGCGTGGGCGGCCAGCACGTAAAACGCTGGAATCTGCACCAAAATAGGGTGAATTTTATAATTTTGATTCAATATGGTGCAAAACTCCATTTACTATGTCCCTATTTAATATGTTCAGAAAATTGATGGTAATTTAAGTTACTCCGACCCTATTTATTTGAGTTGAATTTACTGTTGCGCTGCACTATCCTTCAGCCTCGACATGAAAAGTAGTGGAGAAGGCTATGCACGCGCAAGGTTTATACGATCCGGCTAATGAACATGATGCATGCGGCGTTGGTTTCGTCGCCCACATCAAAGGCAAGAAAAGCCATTCCATCGTTGAGCAGGGTTTGCTCATACTGAAAAACATCGATCATCGCGGCGCGGTTGGCGCTGACAAGCTGATGGGTGATGGCGCCGGTATTCTGATTCAGATCCCGGATCAGTATTACCGTGAAGAGATGGCGAAGCAGGGTATTGCCTTGCCGCCTGCCGGTGAATATGGCGTAGGCATGGTTTTCCTGCCGAAAGAACACGCTTCGCGCATTGCTTGCGAACAGGAACTGGAGCGTTCGGTATTGGCTGAAGGCCAGGTTGTGCTGGGTTGGCGCGACGTGCTGGTCGACAAAGACATGCCTATGTCGCCTACCGTGCGCGAAAAAGAGCCGGTCATCCGTCAGATTTTCATTGGCCGCGGCCAGGACATCATGGTGACCGATGCGCTGGAACGCAAACTCTATGTGATCCGCAAATCATCCGGTCATGCAATTCAGGCTTTGCATCTGCTGCACGGTCAGGAATTCTTTGTGCCATCGATGTCAGCGCGCACCGTAGTCTATAAAGGTCTGCTGCTGGCGGATCAGGTCGGCGAATACTACAAAGATCTGCAAGATCCACGCTGCGTTTCCGCGCTGGCGCTGGTGCATCAACGCTTCTCCACCAATACTTTCCCGGAATGGCCGCTGGCTCACCCATACCGTTTGATCGCGCATAACGGCGAAATCAATACCGTCAAAGGCAACTTCAACTGGATGCGCGCGCGCGAAGGTGTGATGAAATCTGCCGTGCTGGGCGACGATCTGAAAAAACTGTTCCCGCTGATTTATGAAGGTCAGTCTGATACCGCATGTTTCGACAATGCGCTCGAACTGCTGGTGATGGCAGGTTATCCGATTGCACAGGCAATGATGATGATGGTTCCGGAAGCGTGGGAAAACCATACGCTGATGGACGCCAATCGTCGCGCCTTCTATGAATACCATGCGGCGATGATGGAGCCATGGGATGGTCCGGCTGCGATGGCATTTACCGATGGTCGTCATATCGGCGGCACGCTGGACCGCAATGGTTTGCGGCCTGCGCGTTATATCGTGACCGACGACGATCTGGTGGTGATGGCATCCGAATCCGGCGTGCTGCCGATTCCTGAATCGAAGATCATCCAGAAATGGCGTTTGCAGCCGGGCAAGATGTTCCTGATCGATCTGGATGCAGGCCGCATCATCGACGACAAGGAATTGAAAGATACCTATGCCAATGCCAAGCCGTACAAGCAGTGGATTCAATCGGTGCGCATCAAGCTCAATGAGTTGAAGGCGGAACCGGCTGAAGCCAAGCCGACTACCGCGCTGCTCGATCTGCAACAGGCATTCGGTTATACGCAGGAAGACTTGAAGTTCCTGATGTCGCCGATGGCAATCACGGCAGAAGAAGCGACCGGCTCCATGGGTAACGATTCGCCGCTGGCTGTCATGTCCAACAAGGACAAGACGCTGTATAACTATTTCCGCCAGTTGTTTGCGCAAGTGACCAATCCGCCTATCGATCCGATACGCGAAGCGATGGTGATGTCGCTGGTCAGTTTCATCGGCCCGAAACCGAATCTGCTGGATACCAACAACATCAATCCTCCTATGCGGCTGGAAGTATCACAGCCGGTGCTCGACTATGCCGACATCGCCAGACTGCGCAACATCAGCGCACATACCGGCGGCAAATTCAAATCGCATGAACTGAATATCTGCTATCCGACGGCATGGGGTAAAGACGGTATCGAAGCGCGTCTGGCCTCGCTGTGCGCACAAGCTGTCGATGCGGTGGCTTCCGGTCACAACATCCTGATCATCTCGGATCGCAAGATCGATGAAAGTCAGGTGGCGATTCCAGCCTTGCTGGCGACCTCTGCGATCCACTTGCATCTGGTCAGCAAGGGTTTGCGTACCTCGACCGGCCTGGTGGTGGAAACCGGTTCCGCGCGTGAAACGCATCATTTCGCATTGCTGGCCGGTTACGGCGCAGAAGCGATCCATCCTTACCTCGCGATGGATACGCTGAGCCATATGGCAAAAGATCTGTCGGGTGAATTGTCGCCGGAAAAAGCCATCGCCAATTTCCAGAAGGCAGTTGGCAAGGGCTTGATGAAAGTCATGTCGAAGATGGGCATTTCGACTTACATGTCCTACTGCGGCGCGCAGATTTTCGAAGCCATCGGTTTGAACAAATCGCTGATCGAAAAATACTTCAAGGGCACATCCTCGAATGTGGAAGGCATAGGCGTATTTGAAGTAGCCGAAGAAGCGCTGCGTTTGCACAAGGCGGCATTCAGCGCCGATCCGGTACTCGCACACTCGCTCGATGCAGGTGGCGAATACGCGTATCGCGTACGCGGCGAAGAGCACATGTGGACGCCGGATGCGATTGCAAAATTGCAGCACTCGACCCGTGCCAACAACTTCAGCACCTATAAAGAATACGCGCAGATCATCAACGATCAATCCAAGCGTCACATGACCTTGCGCGGCTTGTTTGAATTCAAGTTCGATCCGGCCAGCGCAATTTCGCTGGATGAAGTCGAACCGGCAAAAGAAATCGTCAAGCGCTTTGCTACCGGCGCGATGTCGCTCGGTTCGATCTCGACTGAAGCGCATGCAACCCTTGCGATTGCAATGAACCGCATCGGCGGCAAATCGAATACCGGCGAAGGCGGCGAAGATACCAAGCGCTATCGCAACGAGCTGCGCGGCATTCCTATCAAGGATGGTTCGACGCTGGCTTCGGTCATCGGCCACGATGTGGTTGAAGTCGATACGCCTTTGCTGCCGGGCGATTCGCTGCGCTCGAAAATCAAGCAGGTTGCGTCGGGTCGTTTCGGTGTGACTACCGAATATCTGACTTCGGCGGAACAGATCCAGATCAAGATGGCGCAAGGTGCGAAGCCGGGCGAAGGCGGCCAGTTGCCTGGTCACAAAGTGTCCGAATACATCGCACATTTGCGTTTCTCGGTACCTGGCGTCGGTTTGATTTCGCCGCCGCCGCATCACGATATTTACTCGATCGAAGATCTGGCGCAGCTGATTCACGATTTGAAAAACGTCAACCCGACAGCATCGATCTCGGTCAAGCTGGTGGCTGAAGTAGGTGTCGGCACGGTGGCAACCGGTGTGGCCAAGGCGAAAGCCGATCACGTCGTGATCGCCGGTCATGACGGTGGCACCGGCGCATCGCCATTGTCATCAGTCAAATATGCCGGCTCGCCGTGGGAACTCGGTCTGGCGGAAACACAGCAGACCCTGATCCTGAATGGCTTGCGCACCCGTATTCGCGTGCAAGCTGACGGCCAGATGAAAACCGGTCGTGACGTGGTCATTGCAGCCTTGCTGGGTGCGGATGAAATGGGCTTCTCGACTGCGCCGTTGGTCGTGGAAGGCTGCATCATGATGCGCAAATGCCATCTGAACACTTGTCCGGTCGGCGTCGCGACACAAGATCCTGTCTTGCGCGCCAAGTTCTCCGGCAAGCCGGAGCATGTGGTTAACTACTTCTTCTTCATCGCAGAAGAAGCGCGTCAGATCATGGCGCAACTGGGTATTCGTACCTTCGACGAACTGATCGGTCGTGCCGATCTGCTCGACAAATCGAAGGCAATTTCGCACTGGAAAGCCAAGGGTCTGGATTTCAGCCGCATGTTCTATCAACCGCCAGTTGCGGAAGGCGTGGCACGCTATCACACTGAAGATCAGGATCATGCGCTCGAAAAAGCGCTGGACAACAAGCTGATCGCACAGGCGAAGGCAGCAATCGAACACGGCGAAAAAGTCTCGTTCATTTCGACGATCAAGAACGTCAACCGCACCGTCGGCGCGATGCTGTCGGGCGAAGTTGCGAAGAAATATGGTCACGAAGGTTTGCCTGACGATACGATCCACATCCAGTTGCAAGGTACCGCAGGCCAATCGGCCGGCGCCTTCCTTGCACACGGCATCACGCTGGATCTGGTTGGCGAAGGCAACGACTACGTTGGCAAGGGCTTGTCGGGCGGCCGCATCATCGTACGCCCGAACACCGAGTTCCGTGGTCGCGCTGTAGAGAACATCATTGCCGGTAACACCTTGCTGTACGGTGCGGTTGCCGGCGAAGCCTTCTTCAATGGCGTGGCAGGCGAACGTTTCGCTGTGCGTAACTCGGGTGCGATTGCAGTCGTTGAAGGGACCGGCGATCACGGTTGCGAATACATGACCGGTGGTACCGTCGTCGTGCTCGGCGAAACCGGCCGCAACTTTGCAGCCGGCATGTCGGGCGGTATCGCTTACGTCTACGATCCGAAAGGCGAGTTCGCGGGCAAATGCAATATGGCGATGGTGTCGCTGGAACATGTGCAAACGACAGCCGAGCAGGAAAGCAAGGCTGAACATGGAACCTGGCACAGCCATAAACGTGGCAGCGAAGCACAGACCGATGAAGCGATTCTGAAAAACCTGATCGAACGTCATTTCAAATACACCGGCAGTACGCGTGCGCGCGCCTTGCTGGATGAGTGGAACACGGCGCGCAGCAAGTTCGTCAAGGTCTTCCCGTCCGAATACAAGCGTGCGTTGACCGAGATGCATGCAAATCAGGCGGAACAGGCCGTGTCGACCAAAGTCGCAGTGTAAGACTTTACAGACGCAATCCAGTACGAAGTCATGAGCCCGATCGCAAGTCGGTCGGGCTGAAACGTATGATTTAGAAGGCGAGAAAAAAATGGGAAAGATTACCGGCTTTATGGAGTTTCAGCGTTTGCAGGAAGCAAGCGAAGAGCCGAAAAAGCGCACCAAACACTATAAAGAATTTACTGTGCACCTGAGCGATGCAGAAGCCAAGGTACAGGCAACGCGTTGTATGGATTGCGGCATTCCGTTTTGTAACAACGGCTGCCCGGTCAATAACATCATTCCCGACTGGAACGATCTGGTTTATTCCGGTGCCTACAAGCAGGCGCTCGATACGCTGCATTCGACCAATAACTTCCCTGAGTTTACCGGCCGCATTTGTCCTGCGCCATGCGAATCCGCCTGTACGCTGGGCATCAACAGCGATCCGGTCGGCATCAAGTCGATTGAGCATTTCATCATCGACAAAGGCTGGGAAAGCGGCTGGGTAGTGCCGCAACCGCCTAGCGTCAAGACCGGCAAGAAAGTCGCCGTCGTCGGTTCCGGGCCTGCCGGTATGGCGGCTGCGCAGCAACTGGCGCGCGTCGGTCATGACGTGACTCTGTTCGAGAAGAACGATCGCATCGGCGGTTTGCTGCGTTACGGGATTCCCGACTTCAAGATGGAAAAATCGCACATCGACTTGCGCGTCAAACAGATGGAAGCAGAAGGCGTGACTTTCCGCACCGGTGTGCTGGTTGGCAAGGACTTCCCGGCCAATATCATCAACTGGGCGAAGGAAACGATTTCGCCTGAACAGCTGAATAAAGACTTCGACGCCGTTATTCTTACCGGTGGCGCCGAGCAGCCGCGCGATTTGCCGGTGCCAGGCCGTGAGTTGAAGGGCGTGCATTTTGCGATGGACTTCCTGCCTTTGCAAAACAAGGTCAATGCAGGCGACAAGGTCAAGGATCAAATCCTGGCGACCGGCAAGCACGTGATCGTGATTGGTGGCGGCGATACCGGTTCCGATTGTGTCGGTACGTCGAATCGTCATGGCGCAGCATCGATTGCGCAATTTGAATTGCTGCCGCAACCGCCGGACGCGGAAAACAAACCGATGGTCTGGCCTTACTGGCCAACCAAGCTGCGTACTTCGTCTTCGCATGAAGAAGGTTGCGAGCGCGATTGGGCGGTTGCCACCAAGCGCCTGGAAGGCAAAAACGGCAAGGTTGAAAAACTGATTGCTGCACGCGTCGAATGGAAAGACGGCCGCATGCAGGAAGTGCCGGATTCTGAATTTGAAATGAAAGCCGATCTGGTGTTGCTGGCGATGGG
>NZ_JBEBPO010000035.1:0-23361 GCF_040395855.1 Herminiimonas fonticola
TGGTTGAGCAAGGTGAAGGAGCAGAATCATGAGCAAGTCCCGCAACAGTTTCAACGATATCGCGCACGAGCACCGTGTATTGCTCAACGAGTATGGTCGCGTCCAGAGCCGCTGCAGTGAACTGGTGGCGCGGCAGGTGGACCAGATCGAGCAATTGCAGGCGCAGATCGTGCGATTGCGGGGCGAGCTGGTCGCACGCGATACAGCGCTGGCGTATGCACGGGAAGATTTGGCCGCCTTGAAGAAGGCTATTCCCGGTTTGCCCAGACGCGTGACGCTGGCAAATCGGGTGGAAACATTGACTGCACATGCGCAGGATTTGATGCGCGAACGCCTGGGCTGGCAATGGGGCGTGAAATCCGCGTTGTCGGTTTCTGCCTCAACGAACAAAACAATAGCGGTCGATTTACGGCAAAAATCGGTACTGTGCGTTGGTCAGGATGTGTCTGGCGCCAGTGCGACGCAGCAGGCGATCGAGCAGGCGGGCGGCCATTTTATGCATCATGGCGGACGCGCGGGCGAAGATGAGGCGACACTGGAAGCCAGTCTGAGCGCCGCCGATCTGGTGATTTGTCAGACGGGATGCGTCAGTCACGATGCGTACTGGCGGGTGCAGGATCATTGCAAACGCACGGGCAAGCAATGCGTACTGGTCGAACAGCCGCAGGCAATGCTGTTTGTGCGCAGTGCGGCGCGTACTTCGGTGTTGCCTTCAACGGAATCCGCCGCTGAATAAGCGCACTGTCTGCGTGAAGCAAATGCAGGGGGTGGTGGCATTTCCTGCAAGTGTGTTTTTCTGTTGGCCTGGAAGGATTGGTTTTCTTCAGCGAGGCTGTTCAAACAATTCCGTGTTCGGCGTTGCGTCGTTGGTCAGATAGCGTTCTACCAGCTGGTAGAAGCGTGCATAGAATTTTTCTGCGGAAATGGTTTCACTGGCGACCTTGACCAGTGAGTCGTCGCTCGATGAAAAAGGCAGCGACACTGAACCGAGCGCACCCACCCCGAGACTGGCTGAGTTGTTGACCTTTTTCAGCGCATAGCGATCTTCCAGCGCATTCACAAAAATCGAGGCGATATTGTCGCCCAGGTTATCCGCCGCACACACCACGCGAAATGCGATCTGTACGTGCACATCGTTTTCCGGCTGAAAACTTTTGCGGCCATCGACCTGATTGGCATTGGCGGCGCTGATCACATAACCCTGGCTGAGCAAGGCGCGTCGCGCCGCTTCGCAGGCAGCGTAGGCGGACACGGGGAAACGGCGCGTATAGATATCGGCCGAGTCGAATTTTTCCTCCGTGTAGACGATGGGTTTGGGGCCGGCACAACCGGTAAGGAGCATGAAAAGTGCTGCCTGCATGAACAGGGCGCGATAACTGAATTGCATAAGATGGATTTTATCTGTTTGAGCGCGCATGCGGGGTAATACGCCTTGAATGGACAAGTCCATCAGGCAAAAATTCCATTTGATTTCCCTGTTTGCCTGTATTCAGGGTGCGATCGTTGAGTGTTTGCAAATTGCCAAACCGAAAAAGCCCGGCAGGGCCGGGCTTTTTGATGCAGCGGAGAGCTAGCGGGAAAGTTTTAAAACTCCGTCCAATCGTTGCTGTTACTGCCTGCGTTTGCGAACGAGATCTTTTGCGATGCGGCTGGTGCGGCTTTGTTTGTAATCGTGCGCGGCGCCGGATTGACCTTTGCATGTGAGCGAGCCGCTACGGGTTTGCCTGCATGCGCTGTTTTGATTTGCGCATTGTCGAGTGTGAACACGCTGACTACTTCAGAAAGATGAGTGGCTTGATCCTGCAACGATTGTGATGCCGCAGCCGCTTCTTCTACCAAGGCGGCATTTTGTTGCGTTACCTCATCCATTTGCGTGATGGCCTGATTGACCTGTTCAATTCCGGCGCTTTGCTCGCGGCCTGCCGCAGTAATGTCAGACATGATGTCGGTGACACGCTGGATGCTGTCGACGATTTCTTTCATCGTGGCGCCAGCCTGTTCCACCAGTTTGCTGCCAGCATCAACCTTTTCAACAGAGTCGCCGATCAGCTGCTTGATTTCCTTCGCTGCCGAAGCGGAACGTTGTGCCAGGTTGCGCACTTCCGATGCCACCACTGCAAAACCGCGACCCTGTTCGCCGGCACGTGCCGCTTCAACCGCTGCATTCAGCGCCAGAATATTGGTCTGGAATGCGATGCCGTCGATGACGCCGATGATGTCCACGATTTTTCTGGACGATTCGGTAATCGACTCCATCGTATCGACAACTTGCGACACTACTGCGCCGCCACGTACCGCAGTGCTGGATGCATTAACTGCAAGTGTATTGGCTTGCTGCGAATTTTCTGCGTTCTGTTTGACGGTGGAGGTGATTTCTTCCATCGAAGAAGCAGTTTCTTCCAGTGCGCTGGCTTGTTCTTCCGTGCGCGACGACAAATCCAGATTGCCGGCAGCAATTTGCCCAGACGCGGTGGTGATGGTGTCGGTGCCGGTTCTGACCTGGCTGACAATGTTGGCCAGACTGTCGCGCATTTCGCGCATCGCGAACAACATGCTGGTTTGATCCTTGGGACGCAGGTCGATGGCGACGGTCAGATCGCCGGCTGCAATGCGCGCCGCAACGCCGGCTGCATAATTCGGCTCGCCACCCAACTGGCCTTTCAAATTGCGTGTAATCAGTACGCCCAGCAGGACGCCGGAAAACGCACTCAAGATCACCAGCAAGACCATGAATGCGCGGCTGGAATCATACAGTTGTTCGGTTTCTACATACGCCTGTGCCGCGCGCGCCTCTTTTTGCTTGGACAATTCTGTCAGTACATCGTCCAGCGTATTTGCGTGTACGCGAGTTTGCGCCAGACTGGCAGTTAAATCGGCGCTGCGTTGTTGCAGCGGCTCTTTATCTACCAGCGTCAATGCCTGCCACATTTCCCTTTCATAATCCTGCGAAACGGCGGCGTACTTTGCAAACAGCGCTTTGGCACTATCACTGACGAAAAGCGGTTGGGCTTTTGCCAGATTTTCTTTGGCCGATACGAGATATTTCTTGATGTTCTCTTTATTCAGCGTGCGTTCTTCTTCTGTCGTCGACAGCAAGACATTGCCGCGCGCACGGCCGATAAAGAGCAGGTTGATATTGGCTTCCTTGATGTAAGACAAGCCCATTAATTCCTGGTTGTAGATGTCGCCGGCCTTGTCGTTGATCCGGCTCATGTTGTAGATGCCGATACCGGCAACGATGGCACCGGCGATCGACAAAGCCAAAAAGCTGGAAATCAGTTTGGTCCCTACAGTCATATTTTTAAACATATCCCTACTCCTGTTAAATGCTGGTTGGTGTATGCGAAAGCCTACGTAAACAGCGTCCGGCTTCGTGTGCCGGCAAAAGTGAAGCATTGTTCTTTCTTATTACTGATGAGGCTGGAGCTGATGACAATTCCGGGTACCAGAGATATTTCTATGCAAAAGTTTGCGCCCTCGATGAGGGGTGAAATGCACGCAAAAAGTTGCTTTGGTGAAATAAAACTGATGTGTCATTAAGCCCCAATTCAAATGAGTTGGCTACACATGTTTGTGGGATATAAGTCAAAAAATTGTGAAAGATGTATAAAAATAGCTGTCATTTGATTAACTTCCTGGTCTGTAATGTTCGATCTTGCACGTCATCATTCTTGAAACTCAGTTAATCTTCATGCTTTGTCGCTTCAACATGAGAAAAAGTAATGGGTAATCTGGTGATCGTTCGCCACGGCGAATCACAGTGGAACAGGGAAAACCGTTTTACCGGCTGGACCGATATCGACTTGACTGCAAACGGCATACAGCAGGCCCGCAATGCCGGGCGGGCGCTGGCGGGCGCCGGCCTGCGTTTCGACCTTGCGATTACCTCCATGCTGAAAAGGACCATCCGTTCGCAATGGCTGATGCTGGACGAAATGGATGCAATGTACATTCCCGTCATCAGCCACTGGCGTCTCAACGAGCGGCATTACGGCGCCCTGACCGGACATAGCCGAGCCGAGATGCTTGCCAGGTTCGGCGAAGAACAAGTGTGGAAATGGCGTCGCGGTTTCGACAGCCAGCCGCCCCTGATGGATGGCGACGATCCGCGTGCACCGTGGCGCGAGCCGCGTTATAAGGGCATTCCGCGCGAATATCTGCCGCTTGGCGAATCGCTGAAGGAAACAGTGGAACGCGTACGCGTATTCTGGGATGAAGTCATCGCACCGGCCTTAAGGCAGGACAAGAACGTGATCATTTCCTCGCATGGCAACAGCCAGCGTGCGCTGGTCAAGCTGCTGGAAGATATGCCGGATGAAGAAGTGGCGCGCTTCGATGTGCCGAACAGCGTGCCGCTGGTATACAGACTGGATACCGGCTTGCGGGTGTTGTCCCGCAGCTCGATGAGTATTCCGCATCCGGAAGTGTCGGCGATTCTGTAACCCGCGCGATTGCGTTGCGCTTCAAATAAAAAACCGCGATCAAGGTCGCGGTTTTTTTATTGGTCTTGATCAATTCTGTAATCAATCCGGGTTGCCCAGTCCCAGGCGCTCATGCCATTCAGCAATCGACTCTTCCGGATAAATAGCGAACTGTTTGTCTTTTTTCGCTGCATGGACCTCAACCCACGGCGCCTTGAATTCGAGCATCAGGTGCGTATGCTCGGGTGGCGTCGGCAACGGCGTGTCGATGGCGGAAGCGAACGGGTGCACCAGCTCCGGCCATGTCGGATCGTACAACCACAAGGCGCTGCCGCAACGCCGGCAAAAATGCCGCGCGGCGGTGCTGGTATGCGTGCGCTGTTCACCCGGATTTTTTAATTTCGCATGATAAACGCTGACCTCATCGGCGCCCCTGACTTTGAGGCTGGCCGCATCACCGCCCAGATTGATCGCGTATCCGCCGCCGCCCTGCGTCTTGCGGCAGATCGAGCAGTAACAGCGCTGATAGGGATAAGGGGTGGCGCTGTGGAGGGAAAAATGCACGGCACCGCAATGGCAGGATCCTTCAAGCTGCATACAGCCTCCTTGTGATGGAACGAAGCAGGCGCACTCACTAGTCTGTGCATGCTCGGGTGGTACTCAGCGGCTGACTGTAAAGAAATCCCGTTTCAGGAAATCTTCCAGTTCCGAACTGTCCTGCGGGCGGGCCGACAAGGTTACGACGTGTCCGATCCGTGGCGAGTTCCATTGAAAATCGCCTTTCTCGTATAGGCGGATCAGTTCTATCATCCGGCGCACGATGGCAGTTTCGATATCCACATTCGGTCCTGCATCGACCAGAATCAGCTGCCGTGAATTCGTGCGGCGGCGCAAATCCCAGCCACGAAATACAAATTCTGCACTACGCACACCCTTGTAAGTGATTTGAAACACGCCACCGGATTCATTGCGGCCGCGCGATTGCTGTTGCATCAGTTCGGCAATATTGGCGCGTGCAACCGCATTGTCGTCTGCCGGCGGCCTGATGCTGTTATCCGGTTCCTGTATGCCGGCTGCGCGACGGCGCTCGCGTGCGGCGTTCAGCATATCGGTCATGTCGGGCGGCAGTAGTGCAGTCGCCGTGGATTTCGGTGCGGGCGGTGGCGGCGGCTTGGCGCGCTTCGCCTGCTCTGTTTTGGCGGTGCCGGATTTTTTCTGCGCCGGTTTTGTACTCTCTGTTTTTTGCGACGGCGGCGTGATCGTTGATGCGGGTGCCTTGGCCGATGGCGCTTGCGCGATCAGGCTGACCGTCAGCGGCGCGGTTGGCGATTCCCCCGTTTCCGCCATGCGCAGCTCTGCGCGATCCATGACAAAGAACAGGATCAGCGCATGTATCAGCAGGGAGAGCCCGATGCCAGTGGCAGTGCGAGCGCGCATGTTGGCAAGAAAGGGGATGGACTTCATCTTCTACAACCAGGAAAACAGCTGCCATTATGAACTTGCGGCAGATTTTTGGCTGCTCGATGGTTGGCGTTGCTGTTTGGCTATTCGGCATGCGCCCGCATTCAGTGCGGAGCAGCCCCATTTCCTTGCATTTTTCTGCCGTGTTGCTGGCGTATTACCAAAAATCACACAGTTTCCATCTATTTTCTTTATTTTCCAGTTGGCATGGATGTTGCAGAGTTATATTCAAGTTACTTGAACTAAATGACATTTATAAGTTTGCAGTCAAGTAACGTGAATTTTAACCGACGGTTTATTCTCGAAGGAGATCAAAAAATGGGCAATATCAATACTGTATTAAAGACAGCGGCGCTGGGTGCGGCCTTGGGCTTGAGCTTGCTGGTGCCGGCTTCGGCCAAGGATGTCGTGAAGATTGCATTTGTCGGTCCTTTGACTGGCGGCACTTCTTCCATCGGTTTGGGCGGGCGCAATTCTGCCGATCTGGCAGTGCGCCTCCGCAATGCCGATCCGAAAGCAAAATACACTTATCAACTGGTGTCCCAGGATGATGAATGCCGTCCGAATGTCGGTGTGCAGGTAGCGACCAAGATTGCTGCCGATAAAAGCATCATCGCCGGCGTCACGCATTTCTGCTCTGCCGTCGCGATGGGTACGGTAGCCGTATATAACCGCTTCGGTTTGCCGGTCGTGGTGTGGGGCGCGGTGCTGCCGGAGATCACGTATGGCAACGACTTCAAGGAAGTCCATCGTGTCAACGGCACGATGATCAATCAAAGCGAAGTGGCTGCCAAGTTCATGACGGATCAGGGCTACAAGAAATTCGCCATCATTCATGACACAACCGACTACGGCAAGGGCCATAACAAATACTTCTCGGAATTCCTGAAAAAGAACGGCGCCACCGTACTGGGCACATTTGGCGTGACCGCAGATCAGCAGGATTTCAGCACAGAGCTGACCAAGATACGCGAATTGAAGCCTGATGTTGTCTATTTTGGCGGGCTGACCCCATTGGGCGTGCGTATCCGTACGCAGATGGAAAAACTGGGTATCAAGGCACAGTTTGAAGGCACCTCAGGCATCAAGTCCGACGCATACATTCAGGGCGTGGGCGAGAAACTGGCCGAAGGATCGCTGGCCTTCCTCGAAGGCGCTCCGTGGGAAAAAATCCCTGGCGGCCTGTTCTTCACCGCCCAATATCAAAAGCAAAAGTACAGCGAACCGCCTGAAGCGTATGGCACGTTTTCCTATGCCGCTGCCAACTTGATCATGGACGCCGTGGAGAAAGTTGGCCCGGATCGCAAGAAGGTGCGCGATGTGCTGAACAAAACCAAGGACGCCGATACGCTGATAGGCAAGGTGACTTTCGATGATCACCGTCAAAACATTGTGCCGCTGGTGACCAAGTATGTGGTCGAGGACGGCAAGTGGGCGATCTGGGAAGACAGCAGCTATGCCAGCGGCAAGCGCAAATTATCCGGCAAATAACCGTCTGCCAGACAAGGCGGATCTGAAGTAGCACGAAGCTGCGGGTCGGGCGTGCGTCCGGCCTGCAGCGTGATTGGAGTCAAACGGAGAGAGCGATGAGTGTAATCGGTCAATATGTATTCAACGGGCTGATGCTGGGCATGATTTACGCCATGGTCGCAGTCGGTTTTACCCTGTTTTTTGGTGTGCTGGATGTCATCAAGTTTTCGCATGGCGATACCTTGATGGTTGGCGCTTTTGCCGGCCTTTCGGCGTCTACCGGCGTGCTGATGCTGGACATCGGTTCCCCCTGGATACGCTTGCTGGCAGTCGTGCTGGCGGCAGTATGCGTGACCGGATTGCTGGGTGCGGCGATTGCCAAATGGCTGGTGCTGCCGCTGCGCAAAGCGCCGGCACTCAATACCCTGCTGGCGACGCTGATGCTGGGTACGGTCATGCGTGAAGCAGTGCGCTTGTTCTATCCGGACGGCTCGAATTCACAGCCATTTCCTTCCCTGCTGCCGACCGATTCCATCGATATCGGCGGCTTCGCCTTGCGTGCGGACAATGTGATTCTTCTGCTGAGCGGTCTGGCCGTCATTGCCGGTGTGCACTTCCTGATCACACGCACCCGCCTCGGCATGGCGATACGCGCTGTGGCGCAGGACGGTGAAACGGCACGTCTGATGGGCATCAATTTTGAAGCGGTCGTGCTGCTGACTTTTGCACTTGGTTCCGGCATGGCTGCACTGGCTGGCGTGATGAACGGGCTGTATTACAACGAGATCAATTTCAACGTCGGTTTGCTGTTGGGCGTGATCGGATTTGCGGCAGCGATTCTCGGCGGCCTGGGCAATATTTACGGCGCGATCATCGGCGGCTTCCTGTTTGCCGGCCTGCAGGTATTGGGTAGCGCAACCCTGCCGGCGCTGATCCCGAATATCCCGAGCGCCTACAAGGACGTCTTCGCATTTGCAGTCGTCATTATTCTGATGGCCTGGAAACCAACCGGGCTGATTGCCGAAAAATCAAGCGAACGGGTCTGATATGAACGATATTGAATTGAATAAGAAATCAGCAGCGCTGGTGCTGACGCTGGCGACGCTGGGGATCAGTTTCTACATGTGGCTGTTCCTGCATGCGGAGTCGCAATTGGCGGTGGGTGTGCTGATTATCGTGGCCCTGGGGCTGACCCTGCTGGGGAAAAAACTCGGCACGCTGCAGCGCATAGAAGAAGCGGCCGCAAGCCGGCCTGGTCTGGCGCGTGGCTGGTCGCTGCTTGCCGCGCTGGCACTGGTCGCCGCATTTTACGACAGCCATTTTGTTTTGCTGATGATAGGCGGCGTTCTGCTGTATGCGACTGCCTGCATGGGCTTGACCGTGCAATTCGGTTTTTCCGGGGTGAGTAATTTTTCCGGGGCAGCCTTCTTCGGGATCGGCAGTTACACCACGGCAGTGCTGGCGACGCATACCGGCTTGCCATCGCTGGTGACGATCGCCATTGCCGGCATTGTGGCGGCGGTTATCGGTTCGATCCTGATCTGGCCTGTGTTGCGCACGCGTGGTCACTATGCAGCGCTGGTCACGATCGCGTTCGGCATCCTGTTCAAAACCTTCCTGGAAGTCAACGACGTGCTCGGCGGACCGCAAGGTTTGCAAGTGCCGGGGATGACCTTGTTCGGCCATGCGTTCAACGACAACTTCACCTTGTTCGGTGTCGAATTCTCGTTCTATGTCAACTACGTCCTGTTGAGCTTGCTGCTGTTTGTCTGCGTCTTCGTGCTGGTCAAGGCCCTGGAACGTTCGTGGGTGGGTTTGAGCATGGATGTGGTACGCACCGATGAAACCGCAGCGTCCACCTTCGGCCTGCATATCGTGCGCTGGAAAGTGATTGCCTTCACGCTGGGCAATCTGTTCGCCGGTGTTGCCGGCAGCGTGTACGGCATGATGGTCGGTTTCGTCGCGCCGAACAATTTCACGTTTGCCGATTCGCTGTTGCTGCTGTCGATCACGATTCTGGGCGGTCTCGGCAATGTCATCGGGCTGATTCCTGCAGCGATTATCGTCTTGATGCTGCCGGAAAAACTGCAGTTCATTCAGGAATATCGGGTCTTGCTGTATGCGGCGCTGGTGATTGCCATCCTGCTGTTCCGTCCGGATGGCCTGCTGCCACGCAAGACACGTCTTTTCTTTAGCCGGAGGGCGACGCAATGAGCGCGATCATGGAAACGGAAATGAATGCAGCAAGCATGGAGGTATCGACTGCCACCAGTCTGGTCAGCGCGCGCGACCTGACCATGCGTTTCGGCGGCCTGACCGCACTCGACCAGCTCAATCTGCACATCGTCGAAGGCGAAGTGCTGGGCCTGCTGGGCCCCAACGGCTCCGGCAAGACGACCTTCTTCAATGTGCTGACCGGCTTGTACAAGGCCAGCAGCGGCAGCATCACGTATCAGGGCTGTGAAGTGATCGGCCAGACGCCGCAGGAAATCTATCGCAGCGGCGTGGCGCGCACCTTCCAGCGTTCGCGTCTGTCTCTGCCGCTGACGGTGTTCGACAATATCGTCATCGGCGATTACCAGCACATGCAGCACGGCCTGTTTTTCAACCTGTTCCGTCGCAAGGCTTTCCGCGCCGAGTACGACGCCTATGTTGCCAAGGTCGAAGCGCTGCTGAATATCTTCAGTCCGCCGCTGGTGGCGCGCATGTTCGAGCCGGTGGAGACCTTCAGCATGATCGACAGGCGTCGCATCGAAGTCTGTCGCGCACTGTTGAGCGAGCCGCGCCTGTTGCTGCTCGATGAACCGTCGGCCGGCATGACGCACGATGAAACGGAAGCGCTGATGGATGACATCCTGCAAGTGCGCAACAAGCTGTCGAATCTGACCGTGGTATTGATCGAACATGAAATGAATGTGATCAAGCGCATTACCGATCGCTGCATCGTTTTCAACTACGGCAAGAAAATTGCCGAGGGTACTTACGCGGAAATCACTGCCGATCCGAATGTGCAGACCGCCTATCTGGGAGAGGACGAATGAGCAACTTAAGCGTCAAGGGACTGACCACCGGCTACGACAAGGTGAATGTATTGCACGACGTCTCGATCGAAGTCGCGCCCGGCAAGATCACCTGCATCCTCGGCGCCAACGGCGCCGGCAAGAGCACGCTGATACGCTCGATTCTCGGCCTGACGCCGCCGCGCCAGGGAGAAATCCTGTGGAACGGGCGCAATCTCGCCGGTGAAAAAACGCATGCGATCATCGCCAGCGGCATCTCCTGCATCCCGGAAGGCCGCAAGGTTTTTCCGCGCATGAGCGTCGCCGAAAATCTGGCGCTCGGCGCCTTCCTCGTCACCAATAGTGCGGTCGTGCGTGAACGGCTGGCGCGCGTATATGAAATTTTCCCGCGTCTCAAGGAGCGGGCGACACAGCTGGCCGGCACCATGTCGGGCGGCGAGCAGGCCATGGTGTCGATCGGGCGCGGCCTGATGGCGGAGCCGCAACTGCTGGTGATCGATGAGCCGTCGCTGGGTTTGTCACCGCTGTACGTGAAGGAAAACTTCAATGTGATCCGCCGTATCAATGCGCTCGGCATCACCGTGCTGCTGGTGGAACAGAATGCGCGCCAGACGCTGGCCATTTCGCATTACGGCTATGTGCTGTCGCAGGGTCGTGTGATGGCTGAAGGTACGGCAGAAGAGCTGGCCAGCAACGACGATGTGCGCGCAGCCTACTTCGGCTAAGGGGAAACGGCCATGAACGATTTCCCGGATTTGTCGCTGCAGGATCTGGCCGCGCGGCTCGCACGCCGCGAAGTGTCGGCCGAAACCGTAACGCGTGCCAGCATCGCACGCATAGAAGAGATGGAACCGGCGGTGCATGCATGGCAGCATTTCGAGCCGGCGCAAGCCATCGCCCAGGCGCGCCGGCTCGACGCGCAGACGCCCGGAGGCGCGCTGCATGGCGTACCTATAGGCGTCAAGGATTTGATGGATACCGCCGACATGCCGACCACCTATGGTTCGCCCATCTATGCCGGCCATCAACCGCAAATGGATGCAAGCTGTGTCGCCGCCAGCCGCAGCGCTGGTGCCGTCATCATGGGTAAAACCGTCACCACCGAATTTGCGACCTTCCATCCCGGCGCTACCAGCAATCCGCACCGCACACACAAGGCGGACGGTACGCCGCAGCTGCATACGCCGGGCGGTTCTTCCAGCGGTTCGGCGGCAGCGGTTGCCTGCGGCATGGTGCCGGTGGCCTTCGGTACGCAAACGGCGGGCTCCATCGTGCGGCCTGCTGCGTACTGCGGCGTGGTCGGTTACAAGCCGACTTTCGGCATGCTGCCGCTGGCCGGCATCAAACCGTTGTCACCCAGTCTGGATACGGTGGGCGTGCTGGCGCGCAGTGTCGGTGATGCCGCTTTTTTCATCAGCACCTTGTCGCATCTGCCGCTCTCGCCATTGCCTGCTGCCGCACCGGCGCGCCTGCGTCTGGGTATTTGCCGTACCCCGCACTGGGATCGCGCCAGTCAGGCGACGCGCACGGTGCTGGAGCGCGCAGCAAGTTTGCTGGAAGCAAGCGGTGCGAGATTGAGCGATGTCAGTGTGCCGGATGCGTGCAAGGGATTGAACGAGGCGCAGATGACCATCATGGGATTCGAGGCCGCACTCGCCTTTGCGCCGGAATCGCAGGCCAGTCCGACCGGCTTCAGTAAGGCATTTGAAAAATTTATCGCCGCTGGTAGCGCGGTAGACGGCGCTGCGTATTTTGCTGCGCAGGAGCTGGCGGCAACAGCACGTTGCGCAGTGACCGGTATTTTCAATGAGGTCGATATTTTGCTGGCGCCGAGTACGGAGGGCGAAGCGCCGGCCGGGCTGGAAGCAACGGGCGACCCTGTTTTCAATCGCATGTGGACGCTGCTGGGCAACCCCTGCGTACACGTGCCGCTGGGAACCGGCGCAGGCGGGATGCCGATCGGTGTCACGCTGATCGGGCCGCGTTGGGGCGATGCACAAACACTGGCGGCAGCCGATTTGCTGGAACGCAGTTTCGCGAAAAAACAATGAACAGGAAAGCATGATGCAAGCACAAATACAGAAAACCACTGCCACACAGGCAGCCGAGCAGGCGCAGGACCATGTCAACAACGAGCGTCTGCAAAACGCGATTGCCGCCCTGGCGCAATTTGGCGGACGCGACGATGGCGGTGTGGCGCGCGAAACCTTGACGCCTGTCGACCTGGCTGCGCGTCGCCACTTGATCGATCTGGCACGCAGCCTCGGTTGTGAGGTGGAAATCGACGAGTGCGCCAACCTGTTTTTCCGTCGCCCCGGCAGCACCGACCTGCCGCCGGTACTGACCGGCAGCCATGCCGATACGCAGCCGGTGGGCGGCAAACTGGATGGCGCATACGGCGTGATCGCCGGACTGGAGGTCATCGCCGCCCTGAACGATGCGGGCATTACCACCCGCCGTGCGATCGAGGTGGTGGCATGGACGAATGAAGAGGGCAGCCGCTTCGGCCCCGGCGCGATGGGTTCCAGTGCTTATGTTGAGCCCGAGCGCCTGCCTGCCTATCGTGCCGTGCTGGATAAGGATCAGATCAGTTTCGGCGATGCGCTGGATGTCTGCCTGGCCGAAGCTGGCGATGTGCCGCGCCGCGCCGCGCGCCGGCCACTGGATTCCTGTGTCGAACTGCATATAGAACAAGGCCCGGTGCTGGAGCGTGCCGGTGCCGCGCTTGGTGTAGTGGATGGTATCCAAAGCGTGCGCTGGTTTCGCGTCGTATGTACCGGCATGGCGGCGCATGCAGGCACCACGCCTATGGATGAACGCAGCGATGCGATGGCGGCGGCAGTCGGTATCGCCCAGCAACTCTATGCGCATGCAGCGAAAGAGGCGGCCAGCAATGTGCGCTTGACCCTGGGTCGCTGGCAGGTTGGGCCGAATTCGGTCAACACGATTCCCGGTACGGTGGAATTCACGATTGATATGCGGTGCGTCGACGCGAGCGTGCTGGATCGTTTTGAGCAACTGCTGCATAGTGCGACGGCCGATTTTCCGTGGCGCGGCAGCATCACTGTCGAATGTTTTTTCTCGCGTGCGCCTACGCACTTTCCGGAATCCATGCTGAGCTTGATCGAACGCGCCTGCACTCGCGCCAGCGCGCAGGCGCAGCGTGCTGCACCGCTGCATCTGACATCGGGTGCTTTCCACGACGCGATGTACCTGGCAGATTACTGTCCGACGGCGATGATATTTGTGCCAAGCAAAGGGGGAATCAGTCACAATGCTGCTGAAGAAACTGCACCCGAAGAATTGCTGTTAGGCGCACAGGCGCTGGCATACACGGTAGTCGAATTAGCCAGCCGGTGATATTTTCCAATTCAGACATGACATGCGGATTACCAATTGAATAGCAAACGTGTCCCCGCTCCAGGGGCAGATCAGCTTGAAAAAAAATCGCCGACGGCTGGCCTCGGCTTGCACCTCCGCCATGCCAGACTGGTTGCCGGTCTGACCCTGCTGCAACTGGCGCAGAAGGCTGCATGTTCGGAAAGCCTGATTTCCAAAATCGAGCGCGGCAGCGCCACACCGTCGCTGGCCATGCTGCACCGGCTGGCAACGGCGCTGGAGACAAATATTTCCAGCCTGATGTCGGAAGACAGTCCGGCAGTTGGTCCGGTTCTGCGTGCGGGTGAGCGTCCGGTGATCAAGACCGGCGGCATCTCGCTCGAGCGTCTGGTGCTGCCGACGCGCGGCGGATTATTGCAGGCAAATATACATATCGTCGCTCCCGGTACCGCCAGCGACGGCCAGATCGAACATGTGGGCGAAGAGGTCGGCTATGTACTGGAAGGCACGCTGGAGCTGCGCCTTGGCGCAGAGTGCTACACCCTAGGCCCTGGCGATGCGTTTACCTTTCCAAGCAATCTGCCGCACGGCTACAGCAATGTCGGCAAGGATGTCGCACGCGTTTTATGGGTCAATTCGCCAGCGACGTTTTGATTCCATGCATGCGTTGATGTAAACATCCGTTGCGGGATTCTGTACGGATATTTCTTGCTGTTGCCTGCGACCGGGATTCGCGGTGCGTATTTTTATCTGCTTCTATCTCTTCCGGTAAAATTCCTGTCTGCACTCCAACACGAAATCGAATCAAATTGAATACCTCACTCGCTTGCGCTATCGACGATGCGCCTGCACCGCTCTATATAGTCAAAACCTCGACCATCCACGGCACCGGCATTTTTGCCCGCAGCACGATTGCACCCGGCACCTGCATCGTCGAATATCAGGGTGAGCGGATTCAATGGGAGCAGGCACTGGACAGGGCGGATGCGAAAGGTCCGCTTAACCATACCTATTTCTTCAGCCTGAATGACGGCCGCATCATCGATGGCGGCAAGGACGGCAACGCTGCGCGTTTCATCAACCACTCATGCGAACCCAACTGTGAAGCCATGGAGCATGACGACGGGCGCGTCTACATTTATGCGCTGCAGGAAATCGAAGCCGGCGAGGAATTGAGTTACGACTATGCGCTGATCTACGAAGAGCGCCATACGCCGGCAGTCAAGCGCGCATTTGCATGCTATTGCGGCGCATCGGCTTGCAATGGATCGATGCTGATGCCGAAGCGCTCGGCCAGATATCGCGCACAAAAAGCACTCGCAAAATAAGCAATACCCTTGTGAGAATAGTGTTAACGAAAAACCCCGCTGACGAAAATAAGTTAACAATAATTCTGCTGTTGTCGCGGCAGTATTTGCGCGACAAGATCTGTTCAACATACCGCCATTTCATTTTCATGCGTGCGCCCAAACGCCAAGCGGGCTGCGAGATTACGTTTTTTTGCATGCGTGAAAATGATGTCTCATATTTCCGCCAGATATATCACGTCGTGATTTTTCTCTGCTGGAAACTACGTGTAAACACGTAGGAAAGCTACGTAAAAGTACGTATTGATCGCTAAAGAGCAAGTCCGTATTGTCACGAAATCTTAACGGCTATCTAACCTTATTCTGAGATAAATGGCTACCCGCTGTTTTTCTTGTCTTCCTCGATTCATACGATTTTCACGTCCGCTTCAAAGCGGCGACCGAGACGCGCTAGCGATCGGAAAATCGGGTGAATGAATCCTGGCGAGGTTTGAGCGATCTGCTCGAATGAATGGGTTTTTTACCAAAGAGGGTGTAGGACCGAACTACACCACCGTTGTGGCGATTCGCATCTGAATTGCCAAGGCGGAAGGCGGAACGGCGATCGACCGGACCATGTATATGGCTGCCTTTTAGCAAACCTTGAGAGTGGCCTGTGCTTTTGGCGCAGGTAAATATTCAATCCAAGCATTGACTGATTTGCACATT
Source organism: Herminiimonas fonticola (assembly GCF_040395855.1). Taxonomy (GTDB): domain Bacteria; phylum Pseudomonadota; class Gammaproteobacteria; order Burkholderiales; family Burkholderiaceae_D; genus Oxalicibacterium; species Oxalicibacterium fonticola_A. Next base: position 15,727 of record NZ_JBEBPO010000035.1, read on the forward strand.
AACCAAAACAGTCAATGGACATGAGGAACAACATGAACGCAGCAACTCAAACACTGTCGGGCGGTACATCCAGCAGCACACGCTGGTGGCAGCTCGTAGTCGGTGTGGTCTGTATGATCGCAACGGCAAACATTCAATACGCGTGGACTCTGTTCGTACCTGAAATTCAAGGTACGTTCGGCTGGGCACGTGCAGAAATCCAGATCGCATTCACGATCTTCGTTCTGGTTCAAACATGGCTCGCGCCGATTGAAGGTTACTTCATCGATAAGCTCGGCCCACGCCTGATGGTCGCTTTCGGCGCCGTCTTCATCGGTTTCGCATGGGTTGTCAATTCCCAGGCAACCACCCTCGGCGGTTTCTACTTCGGCGCAGCGCTGGGTGGTATCGGTGTCGGTTCGATCTACGCAACCTGTATCAACAACGCGTTGAAATGGTTCCCGGACCGTCGTGGTCTGGCAGTTGGCTTGACCGCTGGTGGTTACGGTGCTGGTTCCGCTGCAACGATTCTGCCTATCGCGGCAATGATCGAGTCGGCTGGCTTCCAGGAAACCTTCCTGTTCTTCGGTCTGTTGCAAGGTGGTCTGGCATTCGTCGCAGCATGGTTCCTGCGTTCGCCTGCTAAAGGCCAGGTTCCTGCATCGCAAAAACTGCTGCAGGCAACTCGCGATTACACCCTGAAAGAAGCATTGAGCACCAAGCTGTTCTGGCTGATGTTCACGATGTTCATTCTGGTTGTTACCGGCGGCATGATGGCTGTTGCTCAACTCGGCGTGATCGCACAAGATCTGGGCGTGAAAGAATTCCAGGTCGATCTGCACTTCTTTGTGATGGCAGCATTGCCATTGGCACTGATGCTCGATCGCATCATGAACGGTATCTCGCGTCCATTGTTTGGCTGGATCTCGGACAACATCGGCCGTGAAAAAACCATGGTCATCGCGTTCACCCTGGAAGGCTTCGGCATTATCGCTCTGGGCTACTTCGGTCATAACCCATGGGCATTCCTGATCTTGTCCGGCGTTGTGTTCCTGGCATGGGGCGAAGTGTACTCACTGTTCTCGGCTCTGGCTGGCGATGCATTCGGTTCCAAGCACATCGGCAAGATCTACGGCGTGCTGTACACCGCAAAAGGTATCGGCGCTCTGTTCGTACCAGTTGGTAACCTGATGATGGAAGCAACCGGCACCTGGTCTACCGTTCTGTACACCGTTGCATGTATGGATCTGACCGCTGCAGTTCTGGCTATCGTTGCATTGCGTCCGGCACTCGCCAAGCACGTTAAATTCTCCAAGGATCTCCTGGCGAAAGAAACGGCAGCAGGCGGTAACGCTGCAGCAGCGCATGCCTAACAGCATCAGCACTTAATTCGGTCTCAATTTTCAGGGCTCCTTCGGGAGCCCTTTTTTTTTTGCCTGTGACACATCGATGTGCATAGTTGGTTGATTGTCGTGGGCGTTCTTTCAACACCTCTTTCAACATATTTACCACGCTGCCGAGCGCAGGTTAAACATCCCTGTTTCTGCAGGATTTCGCTCCTGCAGCGGGCAGTTTTTATGTGTGCTCTTCCATCGGCATAACCTTTTTGGCGACATGCTTTTCATGTTTTTTATTGCAATCCAATTTAAAGCTGGATAGGATATGCATGTTTAAAAGAGGCCCGGGAGATCTGGCCATTTTTTTAAATCTTAAATATGCATCTTAAATACCTATTATTTGAATTGCATTGAATTAAGTGCATTTTTTTTGAATTTAAATATGCATATTAAATGCCTATTTATCCAATCAGACGGAGCATGTATGAAATTTTGGGGGCGGGATTTGGGCAGGGCGGTCGTATTGGGAGGGCTGCTGTTTGCGAGTGCGCTGGCAGCTGTCGACGCGCTTGCAGCGAAGCGGGATTTCGAGATGAATATCGAAGACACGCGCATCACTCTGGTGGAAAAGCAGCAGTTCCACACGTTTGCGTATGCAGGCCAGGTTCCGGGTCCGCTGTTCTATGTCGATGAAGGCGATGAAATTACGGTCAACGTCAACAATATGACCGCCTTGCCTCACACCATTCACTGGCACGGCATGCTGCAACGCGGCACCTGGAAAAATGACGGCGTACCTGGCGTGACGCAAGACGCGATCAAGCCGGGCGACAGCTTCACCTACAAATTCATTGCCGAACCGTCGGGCACCATGTGGTACCACTGCCACGTCAACGTCAATGAACACGTCACGCTGCGCGGCATGTGGGGGCCATTTATCGTGCGTCCCAAAAAGCCGACCGCACTGGAAAAAACAGTGACGAAGGAATACGTGCTGATGCTGTCCGACTGGGATTCCAAATGGGCAGCCAAGCCTGGCTTCGGCGGCATACCCGGCGACAGCTACGACTACTTCACGATCAACGGCAAATCCTATCCGGACACCCAGCCTATCCGCGTCAAGAAAGGCGATGTCGTCCGTCTGCGTCTGATTGGCGCCGGCGACCTGGTGCACAGCATCCACATGCACGGCCATGTCTCGATCATTGCATTCAAGGATGGCTTCCCGCTGGTCAATCCGATTCGTGGCGATACCGTGCTGGTCGGTCCCGGCGAACGCTATGACGTGATCTTCACTGCCGACAATCCGGGCCGCTGGATGATCCACGACCACGTCGATACGCACACGATGAATGGCGACCGGCCCATGGGCGGAATCATGACCACCATCGAATACGACGAGATCAGGAATGACGAGAACTGGTACGAGTGGAAAGGCAAAAAATTCACACCGAATTTCTACTATGAAGAGTCGTTGAAAAAAGGTCCCGGTATTTATACCAACGACGTATTCAAAGGTCAGGCAATTCAATAAACAAGGAGCAAAAATGAAGCTAATACATGTCATGGGAATGCTGGCGCTGGGTACGGCGTCGCTGGCTTCCTGGGCCGGCCCCGGTCAGGAGCTGCTCAACAAGCAATGCATTGCCTGCCACGCCGTGACCAAACCTGACAACACATCGCTGCAGCGGCTTTGGGAACGCAAGGGGCCGGATCTGTATTTTGCCGGCAGCAAGTTCAATCGCGAATGGATGGAAAACTGGCTGCAGAACCCGACCGTCATCCGTCCCGGTGGCGTGATGTACTCGAAAGTCGTAAAGGGCAACAAGGGAGATACGGATGTGATCGACACCAGCCAATTGTCCGCGCATCTGAAGCTGTCGAAGGAAGAAGCAGGGCAGGCGACCGAGGCCTTGATGGCGCTGAAGGCACCCGATGGCCTGATCGAAAAAGGCGTGTTCAAGAACGAGCCTGTCAATGCATCGTTTGTCGCGATGCTGTTCTCCAAGCTGCGCGGTTGTACATCCTGCCATTCCGCCAAACCGGATGCCGGCGTCGCATCCGGGCCTGAATTGTTTACGGCCGGTGATCGGCTGCAGCCGGATTACATGCTGGCGTACATCAAGGATCCGCAAGCATTCGATGCCCATGTATGGATGCCGAAACTGGATCTGAATCCGGCCGATCTGCAAAAGCTGACCGGCTATATGTTGACTCTGAAATCCGCGGAGAAGAAATGATGCGCTATCAAAATTTCATCAGGCTGGCTTTGCTGACCGGAACGCTGGGGCTGCTGTCCGGCGGTGTACAGGCGCAGGAGCAGTACGCCAAATCAATCAAGGTTTACAACACGTACTGCGTGCAGTGTCATGGCATCAACCGTGACGGCAACGGCATCAACAGCAAGCACATGTCGGTCAAGCCGCGTGATCACACCGACAGCAAAGCCATGGGCGATACGCCCGACGACACGCTGTTCAAGGCCATCAAGGAAGGCGGCCTGTCAGTGAGCAAATCAGTTCTTATGCCGAAATGGGGAGGAGTCTTAGACGACGATCAAATCAAGGAAATGGTGAGTTACCTGCGCTTTGTCAGTAAAACAGGCGTCCAATAAATTTTAACAAGAGGGGTAAGCAATGAAGAAAAAAACTCTGCTGCTGGCAGTCTCGATGGCCGCAGCAATGCTGTCCAGCGTGGCCGTCCAGGCAAAGACGGTGCAAGTCACGATGACTGCGAAGGAAGTCAATACGCCGATCGATAACAAGGGCACGATGTATCGCAGCTGGACTTTCGAGGGCCAGGTTCCCGGCCCGGTGGTGCATGTGACGGAAGGCGATGTGGTTGAATTCACGCTGTTCAACGACAAGAACAACAAGAATTCCCATTCGATGGATATGCATGCCGGCCAGTTCGACATCCTCAAGGATTTTGAATCGGTCAAGCCTGGTGAAAAAGGCACCTTCACGTTCAAGGCCGAGCACCCCGGCATCTTCTTTTATCACTGCGGTTCCGACCCGATGATTCAGCATATTGCGCGCGGCATGTATGGCGCCATCATCGTCGATCCAAAAGATCCGAAAGCCATGCCGAAAGCCGATCGTGAATATGTGCTGATCCAGTCCGAGCTGTATGCAAATCCGGATAGCCAGGACGAGATGATGGCCAACAAATGGACCAACGTGATGTTCAATGGCGGCATCTTCAAGTACGACCCGGTGCACGATCCGGCAGCGACCCGCATGCTGCAGGCCAAGCCAGGTGAACGTGTCCGCATCTACTTCATCAATGCCGGCCCGAATGAAACTTCATCGTTCCATCCGATTGCAGGCATCTGGGACAAGGTCTATCCGAGCGGTAATCCGAAGAACGCCATGACGGGCATGCAAACCTACGTCGTCGGGCCTGGTGATGCCGCTTCGTTCGACATCATCTCGCCGATTGAAGGCGCCAATGCGCTGGTAACACACTCGATGCGTCAGGCCCTGACAGGCGGTATCGCGATTCTGCAATTCACCAAAGATGCAGATCCAAAAATGGGCCGGGGCGAAAACATCCTGGTTCGTTAATACAGAAAATGGAAGGTCGGCGACCTTCCATTTTTTCAGATACCGCTTCGGCGGTACTACCTAATTCAGTGAGCTTATTATGCGTATCCAACGACGACTGTTGCTAGGCATCGGTATCACGGCGGTGAGCGCTACCGCACTCGGCTATGCCGCAACCCGCATCATGCCGGTTGACCACGTTCTCAAAATCGCTTCCGCCGGTACTGCGCAGAATCCGCTGGCGCGTCCGGCGGCCGCTGCCACCAGGTACGTCTGCCCGATGCACGCCGATGTCGTGCAGGACCATCCGGGCAGTTGCCCGATTTGCGGCATGCACCTGGTCAAGGTGGCGAATGGCGGCACCACCAAACACAGCGATCTGGTGCATGTCGATATGCAGACCCAGCACCGCATGGGCGTGCAGATGGAAACCGTTGCAGTCAACGACATGCATCGCGCCATCAATACCTTCGCGACCATTTCACCGGATGAAAGTCGCACTGTTTCTGTCAACTCCAAAGTGGAGGGATGGATCAAGCGCTGGCATATACAGGGCGTGGGTCAGCAGGTGCGCAAGGGCCAGGTGCTGTATGAAATTTATTCGCCCGAACTGCAGCAGCGCCAGCGTGAATATGTCGATTTGCTGACGCGGCGCGATGCCATGCAGGAAAAAAGCAAGGACATGGATATGCTGGGGCCGAATGCCGCCATGATGGGAAGCCTGGCAAAAGAACGTTTCCGCGCACGCGATCGCCTGCTGGCCGCCGATATTCCGCCCGATGAACTGGAGTTGCTGGAAAAAGGTCGCCGGGTGCCGGAAGTGATGCCGATACGCGCCACGCAAAGCGGCATCGTGACGGCGATTTCTGCACGCGAAGGCAGTTACATCAATCCCATGCAGACGCTGATGGTGTACAACGACAACAGCAGGGCATGGGCAGAAGTAAACCTGTTTCCCGACCAGATCAGCTGGCTCAGGAATGGCGACGAAATTGTCCTCACCTCCGGCCTCGACAATGCCGTGCAGCGTACGGCACGCATCAATCTGGCGACGCTGCAAATCGATCCGGCCAGCAGAACGGCAAAACTGCGCCTGCCGCTGTCGAATGCCGGCGAGGCATTTCTGCCTGGCGCCTATGCGAAAGCCACCATCAAATCCGCCGCGCACCGTGCAGTGAGCGTGCCGCGCGATGCAGTGATACGTACCGGGCATGGCGAGTTTGTCGTCGTCAGTGAAGGCGACGGCCATTTCCGCAGTGCTGCGGTTGCCATCGGACTTGAAGATGAACACATGGTTGAAATACGTTCCGGCCTGAAAGCCGGCGACCGCATTGCGGTCAATGGCCAGTTCCTGCTGGATGCCGCCTCTTCGATGCATGCGATGCAAAACCGCCTCTCGGCGGCGCCGGCAGAAATTGAACGGGTAGCGGATATCAAGATGGCCAAGGCAATACCGGCCATGGAAATCTGCAGCACCACACCCAAGCCATCTCACGCCCACGCGCACCCGTGATCGCACGTACGATAGCGTGGTCGATACGCAACCGGCTGGTCGTGCTGGTTGCGAGCCTGATTCTGATTGTGGTGGGTATTGAATCGCTGTCGCGCCTGGCGCTCGATGCGCTGCCGGATTTGTCCGATGTGCAGGTGATCGTGAAAACCGATTTCCCCGGACAGGCGCCGCAATTCGTCGAAGACCAGGTGACGTATCCGCTGGCCGCATCGCTGCTGTCGGTGCCGGGCACCAAGGCGGTACGCGGCTTTTCGATGTTCGGCGAATCGTATGTCTATGTGATCTTCAAGGATGGCACCGACATCTACTGGGCGCGCTCGCGCATACTCGAAAACCTGAGTCAGGTTGCCGGTCGCCTGCCGGCCGGTGCGCAGCCGACGCTGGGGCCGGATGCCTCCGGCGTCGGCTGGGTGTATGAATACGCGCTGCTGGACCGCAGCGGCCGTACGCCGGTCGAGAAGCTGCGCGCGCTGCAGGATTTTTATCTGAAACTGGAATTGCAAAGCGTACCCGGCGTGGCCGAAGTCGCCAGTCTGGGCGGCATGGCGCGTCAGTTCCAGGTCGATGTCGATCCGGTCAGGCTGGCCGCGCACAATCTCGATCTGGGGCAGGTGGCGCAAGCGGTTAAAAACAGCAATCAGTCCAGCGGTGGTGCCGCGTTTGAAATGGCGCGCGCCGAATATCTGGTGCGTTCCAACGGTTATCTGCGCAGCACGGCCGACTTCGACGACATTCCGGTCATGACCGATAGCGCCGGCAACGTCATACGCCTGAAGCAGATCGCCAATCTCACGGTCGGCCCGCAGCCACGACGCGGTATTGCCGAACTCGACGGCAAGGGCGAAGTCACCGGCGGCATCGTGGTGATGCGGCATGGTGAAAATGCACTCACCACCATACGCGGCGTCAAGGCACGGCTGGAAGAATTGAAGAAAGGCTTGCCGCCCGGCGTCGAGATCGTGCCGACCTACGACCGTTCCGGCCTGATCGAGCGCGCCGTGCACACGCTGCGCGACAAATTGCTGGAAGAGTCGCTCGCGGTCGCGCTGATCTGCGGCATTTTCCTGTTTCATTTCCGCTCGTCGCTGGTCGCCATCGTGACCTTGCCGATTGGCATTCTGGTCGCGCTCTGGATCATGCGCCTGCAAGGCGTATCCGCCAACATCATGTCGCTGGGCGGAATTGCCATCGCCGTTGGCGCGATGGTCGATGCCGCCATCGTGATGATAGAAAACATGCACAGGCATCTGGAAAAAATACC
>NZ_JBEBPO010000036.1:0-23321 GCF_040395855.1 Herminiimonas fonticola
ACTGATACATACTGAAAGTGCTCGACTCAATATAGTCCGTAATGGCAGGCGATTGGCTATCCGAACCGGCATTCAGTTTTTTTGCAGCAATCGTTCCAGCCGCTTCCGCGTACTTCCTCAAACAATCATCCACTTGCATCAATCAAAAATTGGGTGAGCGGCAATCTCACCAACGCAATACAGAACGCAACATTAGCCCCCTGATAATTGTCTGCTGACAGTGTTTCATGAACGTCATCAGCGCGACTTTACTACGCGACAACTTGTCCATATTCGCCATGCATGTTGGCGGATATGGACAGGGTTTTGTCGGGAAAGTACATCCTCGCCCCTTTATGATCAGCTGCATCCAAATAAAGTCAGGCTTGCAGTTCTCTGGTCGGCGGATTGGTTTTTGCATTGATGGTTCGCCTGTTACGGAATAACGGCCTTTCAACTCACGAAAAAACAAACGGTGCCGCAATGCATCGGTAATTTCTCTTTTGACTGATTGCTTTTGCCAGCGGAAAACATTTTCGCTGCGCCATCAACCCACCATCGCCCCCCCTCTGCGCCACCGTCGTTCTGTGCCTGCCTTGTTGTGGAGTTTTGTATCAGCCTCCCTCTTGCAACCACACCGATCGATTATGAGCAACCAGCGCATCTCCCCACCCTCAGCAGCAACTCCTTTAACACGCATTCCCTTTCAGCTTTCTCTGCTCGCAATGTCGATCTCGGCTGTGCTTTCCGGTTGCGGCGGCGGTGGCGGTAGTAGCGGAGCCTACAATCCGGGCAATGGAGGCCCCTCCTATATCGCCAGCGATCTCAGCAACGCCGACGCGGCGCATGCACGCGGCATTACCGGTGCCGGCGTGACGGTCGGGGTGGTCGATACCGATTTCAACGTCGCCGCTCCCGAGCTTGCGGGGCGGATTACCAAAGATGTGTATTCGTCGGGAGGTTTTGTCGGCGCGAGCGGAACCGGCAATCTGCATGGCACCGAGGTGGCGGAAGCATTGGGCGGCACGAACACTGGCATCGCACCGGATGTACGTATTCACGGCATCGCCGCCGGCACCGGCAATAACGGCGTGCAACTCAATACCGCTATCTATGATCGCCTGTACAACAGCGGCGTGCGGATTTTCAATCAGTCAAATACAGTCGGTTCCATTGCTGCGCCATCCAATGCCGCAACGTATAACAATATTTATCAGCCCTTTGTCTCCAAGGATTCATTGTTCGTCTGGGCGACCGGCAACGATTACAGCAGCCAGCCGAGCATGACAGCAGGCTTGCCGTCGCTGTATCCGAATCTGCAAACCGGCTGGCTGGCAGTCACGGCCGTCAATGCAGTCGGCGGTGGGCAGGGATTTTCCAGCTCGGATACAACGCCTGGTGTTATTTCCAGCTATGCAAACCGTTGCGGTGTTGCCGCCAACTGGTGTCTGGCAGCGCCCGGCGACTTTGTCTCGCCCACTGCAGGCCACCGGGTGTACGGAACCTCGTTTGCAGTGCCGGCAGTAACCGGTGCACTGGCGCTGGTGCAACAAGTTTATCCGTGGATGAATGCGGATTTATTACGGCAAACAATTTTATCGACGGCCACCAGCATGGGCGATACCGCGACCTACGGCTGGGGTTTGCTGAACGCCGGCAAGGCGATCAACGGCCCTGCCCTGTTTGCGCAAAGCCTGGCACTGGGACCCAATGTGAGTGTCAGTTTTGATGGCATGTCATCGACCTTCAGTAACAACATTGGCGGCGATGCCGGACTGATCAAAAACGGCACCGGCACCCTGACCTTATCCGGTAGCAATACTTATAGCGGCAACAGCCGGATCAGCAACGGCACACTCAACATTACCGGCTCGGTCAGCTCCGGCGTGCAAATTGACGCCGCCGGCAAGCTGTCCGGCGATGGTGGCCAGATAGGTGGCAACGTCAGCAATAGCGGTCGCCTGAACAATACCGGTCTAGGCCTGACGATTACCGGCAATTACACGGGCTCGGCTGCATCGATATTGGCAAACGATATTAATTCGACGCTGGTAGTCGGCGGCACAGCGACGCTGGGCAATTCGCATCTGGTGGCGACAGTGCCTACCGGCAGCGGCAACGCCTCCAACTATGTCACCGCGCAAGCCAGTAACACGCCGAAGACCATCTTGAATGCTGGTGCGGTCGCGGGCAAGTTCGGCGATGTCGGTTTTGAAACGGTAGGCGGCGCGTTCCCCCCCTTGCTGACGGCGAAGGTCAATTACGCCCCCAAGGAAGTCAATCTGACCATCAGCCGTGTCTCGACGACTGTGGTTGCCGCGCAAGCGTTTGCCGGCGATGCCACCCGCACCAATACCGCGGCCAATGTCGAACAGGCAATGCAGATTGCGGACGCTTCCGCCGCTGCCAATCCGAACGGCAGCGCCTTGCTCACCAGTGCGGCGGCACTGCAGCAGACGGCCAACATCGCGGCATTGGGAGATGCGCTGGATAGTCTTTCCGGACAAATTCATGCTTCATCGCAGGCACTGACGTTCCAGCAATCGCAGACCGTCAATCGCGCCTTGTCCGATCGCATGGCCTTATTGGGCAATCAGGACAAGCAGGTAACAACGGGATTATGGGGTGCCACTTTCGGCGCATCCGGCAAACTGGCGCAAAGTGGCTATGCCTCTGCCGATACAGGAATGTGGGGCGGACAGTTCGGCATCGATACCCGACTCGGCGAACACGCTATCGCCGGTGCGGCATTGTCATACTCCGACAGCAAGGCCAGCTTTGACCGGCTCGGCGGCACGACCAAGGGCAGGGATGTCAGTGTTTCCTTGTACGGGCGTTATGCAATACCGGCAGCCGACGATGCCGGCAACAGCAAGGCCTACGTGGCTGGCCGGATCGGTGCGGCGACCGTGTCGAGCACCGTCAACCGGGTCGTACTGGCCGGGACCGAAGTCGAAAATCTGCAGGGCGAACATAGCGATCGCATGCTGTCGGCGTACGTCGAAACCGGATATGCAATGAAATTATCCGACAAGGCCCTGATCACACCGTTTGCCGGCATCGGTTACGACCATTTGCGACGCGGCGCTTTTGCCGAGAGTGGCGGCAGCTTCGGTTTGGTCGCAGACAGCCAGAATTATCGACAGTCGGTAGCGCAGCTTGGTGTGCGTGCCGAATCCGACTTCAATTGGTTTGCCGGCCGCAGTACGCTACAAACCTACGCCGCCTGGCAACATGCGATGACGGACGGCAAACTGGATTTTCAAGCCGCATTTTCCGCCGCGCCCGACAGTAATTTCGCGGTGCAGGGAATTGGGCTGGCGCGCAACACCGGCTGGACGGGTATCGGCATATCGACGGCCATCAATCGCAAGGTAAGCTGGTACGCCAATTACGATGCTCAGTTCGGTCGCGGTGGTTTGCTCAACAATCTGGTGCTGGTGGGAGTACGGATCAAACTTGATTGAGTGGATCGATCAGGCAGTCGACATCAATCGCTGCCTGATTTTTGTGCCAGCCCAAAAAATGCCTGCGAATTGCGGGCATTTTTTTGAGAGAAAGACTGAATGTTCCAGTGCACTGCTGTCATGCAGCGGACCTTGAGGGTCCATCACTTTTGAATTGTTTCCAGACTATGCACATCCGCAGCCAAACCGCGTCGCTTTGGCCGAAAAACGCTGGCATCCCGATAAAATGCATCGTCCTGCTCCGGCCACCAGCCGGGCACTCCCAGCACCGGCAAGGGTGAAAAATCTGCCGTACTCAATCCCTGCGCCAGTTGCCGTGCGACGGCGATATCGATCCACTGGTACGCATCCGCACCCACCGTCGCAAGCGCGGCATCAGGCATATCCAGCGTCACGATCCACGCATGTCCGGTAATCGCCTTGTACGGTGCCACCAGCTTTTCCATCAAGGCGTGGCCGAATAGAAAAACCTCGCAGTCCTGAACAAAGTCTTGGCGTCGCTCGACGAATACCTGCTCCCATTCATGCGCACGCAAGGCCTGCACCAAATCGCTCCTGGCAGTCAGGAGCAGCACTGCGTTTTCATCGAATATGGTGGCAGCATCGCGCAACTTGCCGCGTGGCTTGGACGTGTTTTCCGCTGCGGCCCGCTCGATCTCTCGAGCTTGCAAGGCGTTCAACTGGACTTTGATGCGCGGGAAGGTCAGCCACACCAGCGCGTTGAAAAAATCATGCAGATTATCGCGGGTAGGCACACAGCCGGTCTGACTGATGAAGGCTTCATACGCCAGACCCGCAGGCAGGTCGGATTGTGCGACGAATTGAATCGGTAAATTACGGTGATTGCGCACACCCAGCTCGGTTACGCGCCGGTTCAATTCCAGCCGCCAGTCGGGTGCCTGCGCGATCGCCTCGCCTGCCGCACGCACACTGGCAAGCCACGGCCTGGACCAGATTATGCAATCCAGAAAAGACGGATTCATCGAACCATCATCGGTGTCGCTCCTGCGCGACCGAATAAAGACGTCTCGGCCGCACACATGCTCAAACGAACTTCCAGCCTATCGTCTCACCACCATTGAGTGGCACCAGCGTCGTCTCACCAAGGGGCAATTCACCCGGCACTTGCCACTCTTCACGACGCAAGGTGATGGTGCCGGTATTGCGCGGCAAACTGTAAAAATCGGGGCCGTTGAAACTGGCGAACTGCTCCAGTTTATCCAGCGCATCCGCCTGATCGAAGGCTTGCGTGTACAACTCCATCGCATGCAAGGCGGTGTAGCAACCGGCACAACCACAGGCATGTTCCTTCAAGCCTTTCGGATGCGGCGCAGAGTCGGTGCCGAGGAAGAATTTGCTGCTGCCGGAGATTGCCGCCGCCACCAGAGCCTGCCTGTGCAATTCACGTTTCAATACCGGCAGACAGTAATAATGCGGGCGTATTCCGCCTTTGAAAATTTCGTTGCGGTTGTACAGCAAATGATGGGCGGTGATCGTCGCACCGACGTGATGATCGGCTTCAGCGACGTATTGCGCGGCATCCTTGGTGGTGATGTGCTCGAACACCACTTTCAATTCTGGCATGTCGCGACGCAGCGGTTGCATCACGCGGTCGATGAAAACGGCTTCACGATCAAAAATATCCACGCTCTGGTCAGTGACTTCGCCATGCACGAGGAAAGGCATGCCGATCTTTTGCATGGCTTCCAGCGTTTTATAGCATTTGGACAAATCGCTGACGCCGGCATCCGAATTGGTGGTCGCACCGGCTGGATAAAGTTTGACCGCGTGCACCACGCCGCTATCCTTCGCGCGCTGGATTTCTTCCGGCGGCGTATTGTTGGTCAGGTACAAGGTCATCAGCGGCTCGAACTGCATACCGGCCGGCAAGGCCGCCAGTATGCGCTCACGATAAGCGACAGCTTGTGCAGTAGTGGTCACTGGTGGCTTGAGATTCGGCATCACAATGGCACGCGCAAATTGCCGCGCAGTATCGGGCAGGACGGAGGCAATGGTCGCGCCGTCGCGCAGGTGCAGATGCCAATCGTCAGGACGCGTGATGGTGATGCTGGAAGGTCGGGTGGATGCAGAATTCATGGTCATGGCAGCTCTTTGTTCGGACTGCCGCTATTTTACCCGTTCGCATTGCGAAAATGCCTCGTCGTGGCAACAAGACAGAATGATCGCGTCAGAACATAGCTAATGAATAATTTTCGCCAGAAAATCGCGCGCGCGATCCGAACGCACGGTACCGAAAAATTCGTCTTTCGTGCAATCTTCGACTATCGCTCCCTGATCCATGAAAATCACGCGATTCGCCACTTTTCTGGCGAAGCCCATTTCATGCGTGACCACCATCATCGTCATGCCGTCCTGCGCCAGACCGACCATGACATCCAGCACTTCATTAATCATTTCAGGATCGAGCGCCGAAGTCGGTTCGTCGAACAACATCGCAATCGGATCCATCGCCAGCGCACGGGCAATTGCCACGCGCTGTTGCTGGCCACCGGATAGCTGCCCCGGAAATTTGTCTTTCTGTGCAATCAAGCCTACGCGATCCAGATACTTCAGGCCGCGCTCGGTGGCTTCTTCTTCGCTGCGACCCAGCACCCTGATCTGTCCCAGCGTCAGGTTTTCACGTATGGACAAATGCGGAAACAACTCGAAATTCTGGAACACCATGCCTATGCGCGAGCGCAGGGCAGGCAGATTGGTTTTCGGATCGCCGACTGAAATGCCATCGACCGTAATGCTGCCTTTTTGAAACGGCTCCAGTCCGTTGACCGTCTTGATCAATGTCGATTTCCCCGAGCCCGACGGGCCGCACACCACGACCACATCACCCTTAGCAACCTGCGTCGTGCAATCGGTCAGGACCTGAAAGCTGCCGTACCATTTACTCACGTTTTCCATTGCAATCATGTTCTTGTCCTTAGCGAATAATGGCGATGCGTTTCTGCAATTGCCTGACCATGCTCGACAGCGCGAAGCTGAGTACGAAATAAACGATGGCGACAAACAGATACATTTCAACGACACGGCTATCGCGCTGCGCGATCTTGACCGCAGCGCCGACAAAATCCGTCACGTTCAGCAGCGACACCAGCGAGACATCCTGAAACAGCACGATGGTCTGCGTCAGCAGAATCGGCAGCATATTGCGGAAGGCTTGCGGCAGTACAACCAGCCGCATCGCTTGCGGATAAGACAAACCCAGCGCGTAGGCGGCATTCACCTGCCCCTTTGAAATGCTCTGGATGCCGGCACGCATGATCTCGCAAAAATAAGCGGCCTCGAACATGATGAAGGTAATGTAGGCAGAGCGATCGGCACCCAGTTGCACCGGCCGTTCCGCTCCGGTAATCGTTTGCAGTACGACCGGCACCAGAAAATAAAACCAGAAGATCACCAGCAGCAACGGAATCGAACGCATCAAATTCACGTAAGCGGCAGCCAGGAATGCCAGCGACTTGAACGACGACAAACGTGCCAGCGCCAGCAGCGTGCCGAACAGGACGCCACCGATGGCCGCTGTCACCGTCAGTTGCAGCGTGTACTTCAAGCCACTCAAAAGATAAGGCCAGGTGCGGCTGATCACATCGAAATCGAGATCACCCATGCTTGCCTCCGGCAATCAATCCGGGCACGGCGGTGCGACGCTCCACTAGCGCCATCACGCGATTGGCCAGCATGGCAATGACGATGTACATCAGCGTCGCGGCGCCGAATGCCTCGAAGTAGCGGAAGGTCATCTCGCCCATTTCCCGCGTGCGGAAAAACAATTCCACCAGACCGATCGAATACGCGACTGCAGTGTTCTTGATCAGGTTCATCAACTCGGATGTCAACGGCGGAATGATGATCCGGTATGCCATCGGCAACAAGACGAAACGATAGGTTTGCATGCTGGTCAATCCCAGCGCATACCCTGCATTGCGCTGGCCACGCGGCAGCGATTGAATGCCGGAGCGTACTTGTTCGGCGATGCGCGACGAGGTAAAAAATCCGAGACAGATAATTGCAGTGACGAATTGATGTATGGTCGGGTCCAGTGTAATGACCCAGCTCTTGACTGCCGGGATCAAACCCGGGATCACAAAGTACCAGACGAAAAATTGCACCAGCAACGGAATGTTGCGGAACAGTTCGACGTAGGCACCGCCCAGACGTACCAGCCAGCGTTTTTCCGTGGTGCGCGCAATACCGATCAGCGAACCCAGCACAAACGCGAATATCCACGCAAAGAATGCGACTGCCAGCGTCCAGCCCAATCCGGACAACAGCATATAGCCCCAGGTGCCGTCACCGTCAGGGACCTGCTCCAGGAAAATGCCAAGGCTCATGCTCTCGTCCTCCTCGCCGCATTCATGACACGCGTTCGGTTCAGATACCCTTGTCGTTCGGATGCTTGAACGCTTCCTTGATAGCAGGCGTCATCGGGAAATTCAGGTTCAGGCCTTTGGGTGGAATCGGTGTCGTAAACCATTTGGCGTAGATCTTGTCGATCTCACCCGATTGCATGACCGCAGTGATCGACTTATCCACCAGGGCCTTGAACTGCGGATCGTCCTTGCGCAACATCATGCTGTACGGTTCCTGACGCAGCGACTCCGGCAGAATCTTGTAATCGGCAGGACGCTTGGCGTTGGCAATCTGCCCTGCCAGCAGGATATCGTCCATCACGAATGCCGCCGCCCTATCGTCGGCCATCAACAGGAAAGCTTCCGCATGATCCTTGCCGTAGATTTCCTTCACCTGTGCATTACCGGCTTTCTTGTACGCCTTCAGCAAGGGTACGGAAGTCGTACCCGATGTCGTCGATACGGTCTTGCCGTCCAGTTGTGCGATGGTATTGATATTGGATGATTTTTTAACCGCAGCCGTCACATTGATCACAAAGTAGGTCGGACCAAATGCAACCTGTTCCTGACGCACAATGGAATTGGTGGTCGAGCCGCATTCCAGATCGATGGTGTCGTTTCTCAATAAGGGAATGCGGTTGCTGGAAGTAACGGGTTGCAGTTTGACCTTGAGCGCGGGCAGCTTCAGATCCGTCTTGACGGTATCGACGATCTTCATGCACAGGTCCATCGCGTAACCTATCGGTTGCTGCTTGTCATCGAGGAAGGAAAACGGAATCGATGATTCGCGATAACCGATGGTGATTTCGCCTGTTTCCTTGATCTTTTTCAGCGTGCCGGTCAATGCCTGCGCCTGCACCGCCGTCATTGCCATGCTCATCATTGCGACGCCAATCAGGGTCTTCAGCAACGTAGTCGATTTCATGATGTCTCCTTGAATACGATTAAGTGATGCAACAGGTTTACGGCAAGCAGTGCAAATTCCGCGCCACATTGCATCCTGATGGCAGCGACCATTACACGCTTTCATGCGCGCCGCCTATTTGCTCTTGATGACGGATAGAGTAACTCTTTTTAATGCGAGTTCCTCAGGCACGGACAAATTTCATCACGGCTTTGACCGACAGATATGCTGCCCATCAGCGTCCAAAAGATGCGCATTGACTTCTTATGCGTCAGGCAGCATCTCCGTACGCAATTCGTGCAGCGAAGGTTCGCCAACAGCCTGATCGTCAGTAGGAGAAACAGGCGATTCATCCTGTCGCGCCTGCTGGCGCGCCCACATCTGGGCATACGCACCGTCTGCCGCCAGCAATTGCGCATGGGTGCCGCGCTCGACTATGCGACCGTGATCCAGCACCAGTATCTGCGCCGCATCGGCAATCGTAGACAGGCGATGCGCAATAATCAGCGTGGTGCGATTCTGCGCAATCTCCTTCAGTTGCGCCTGGATCGCCTGCTCGGCTTTGGAGTCCAGTGCCGATGTCGCTTCATCGAAAATCAGAATGGCCGGATGCTTCAGCAAGGTACGGGCAATCGCCACGCGCTGCTTTTCACCGCCGGATAATTTCAAGCCGCGCTCGCCGACCATCGTTGCATAACCGTCCGGCAGCGATTCAATGAAATCATGAATATAGGCGGACTTCGCCGCCGCAATGATGTCGGCCTTGCTCGCGCCCGGCTTGCCGTAAGCGATGTTGTATTCAATCGTATCGTTGAACAGAACCGTGTCCTGCGGCACGATGCCGATTGCGTTGCGCAGCGAAGCCTGCGTAACATCGCGCACGTCCTGTCCATCGATCAGGATCGCGCCTTCGTTGACATCGTAAAAACGGAACAGCAAACGCGACAGCGTCGACTTGCCGGAACCGCTATGTCCGACCACCGCAGTCGTGGTTCCGGCAGCGATCGTGAAATCGACATCGAACAGGATCTGCCGCTTGGCTTCGTAACTGAAACCGACGTGCGAGAATTTTACTTCTGCACCCTGCACTGCCAGCGCCTGCGTATTCGGCTTGTCGGCAATTTCCCTGTGCTGATCAAGCAAGGCAAACAGCCGTTCCATATCCGCCAGGCTTTGCTTGATTTCGCGATAGATCACGCCGAGAAAATTCAATGGAATATACAACTGGATCATGAAGGCATTCACCAGTACCAGATCGCCCAGCGTCATCGTTCCATTGATCACGCCCTCCGTGGCACGCCACAGTATCAGCGTGACTGCGATAGCGATGATGCTGGATTGGCCGGTATTCAATACCGACAGAGATGTTTGCGATTTGACGGCGGCCGTTTCGTAATGCTTCAAGCCTTCGTCATAACGTTTGGCCTCGTAATCTTCATTGCCGAAATATTTGACCGTCTCGTAATTGATCAGTGAATCGATCGCCTTCGTATTCGCCTTCGAATCCAGATCATTCATCGTGCGACGGAAATGCGTGCGCCATTCCGTCACGATCACAGTGAACGCGATATAACTTGCCAGCGCCACGGCCGTGATGATGGAAAACCAGATGTCGTAATGCAGGACCAAATAACCGAGCACCAAAGTAATTTCAACCAGTGTCGGCAGAATGCTGAACAGCGTGTATGAAACGAGCGAGGAAATACCTCGTGTGCCGCGCTCGATATCGCGCGTCATGCCGCCGGTCTGGCGATTCAAATGGAAGCGCAGCGACAAGGCATGCAAATGACGAAAGACCTGCAAGGCAATCGTGCGCACTGCGCGTTGCGTCACTCTGGCGAAAGTGTATTCACGCAATTCTGTAAACAAGGTAGTCGACAAACGCAGCGCGCCATAGGCGAGCAGGATGCCAACCGGCAAGACCAGCAGCGCATGCGGGCTGGCCGGGTCAATCGTAAGGCCGTCGATCAGGCGTTTCAATACCAGCGGCACGCCGACGTTGGCAAATTTTGCGGCGATCAAAAACAGCAAGGCCAATGCAACGCGCCATTTGTACGTCCACAAATACGGGATCAGTGTCTTGAGCGTGGCCCAGTCGTTACGATTGCCTGACGCTGGAGCAGGTTCGGAGGAAGGCGAAGAGCGGCGCATGAAGTGAGGTTTTGTTAGATGGTTTATGCTTCAGAATCAGAATTGTAGCGGCAATCCCTTGCCTGCCGCAGATACGCAGCAGTTACAGCTTATACCGGGGCAAGAAAACCTGCGTAAGCACAGAGTAAGCATCATCACCCAGAATCACGGCAATAGGAGACAACATGGCCAGCGAACACCACACAGACCTGCCTGCAGGGAAAATTCCGCAAATGCGCGTCGTACCGATGCCGAATGATTCCAATATGCATGGCGACGTATTCGGAGGCTGGATCATGGCGCAGGTCGATCTGGCCGGCGCAGTATGCGCCACACGTCGCGCCAACGGCCGCGTTGTCACAATTGCGGTGAATTCATTTTTATTCAAACACCCGGTATTCGTCGGCGACCTGCTGTCGATCTACGCCGAAATCGTCAAGGTCGGCAATACCTCGATCACCGTGAATGTGGAATGCTATGCAGAACGCAATCGCCTGGAAGTGGAAATTGTGAAAGTGACAGAAGCCACGCTGACCTACGTCGCAACCGATGACAACCGCAAGCCGCGCCATTTGCCGCCGCCGATCGCACCACACAAATAAGTCTCGATGCGAGAGTAAGACAACGCAGCGTTGTCAGCGAATATCCTCTGAAGCTCAAGCCGCCTTGATTTCATCGCGCAATTCACGCCGCAGTATCTTGCCGACATTCGATTTCGGTAATTCAGTGCGGAACTCTATCGATTTCGGTTTCTTGTAACCGGTAAATTGTTCCTTGCAGAAGGCCATCAAGGTTTCTGCCGTCAATGCAGGATCACGACGCACGACAAACAGTTTGACTGCTTCGCCGGTATGTTCATCGGGCACGCCTATGCAGGCGCATTCCAGCACACCCGGATGCCCGGCGACCACATTTTCAATTTCGCTGGGATAGACGTTGAAGCCGGAAACCAGAATCATGTCTTTCTTGCGATCGACAATCTTCGTGTAACCGCGCGCATCCATGATGCCGATATCCCCCGTCTTGAAAAATCCGTCAGCCGTCATCGACTGCGCAGTTTCAGCCGGATTATTCCAGTAACCGGCCATCACCTGCGGGCCGCGAATCGCAATCTCGCCGGGCGAGCCAAGTGCAACTTCATTGTCGTTACTGTCAAGTATCTTCACTTCAGTTGAAGATACCGGCAAACCTATCGTGCCGGAAAATTCCGTCGCTTCAACCGGATTGGAAGTCGCTACCGGCGAGGTCTCGGACAAACCGTAACCTTCAATGATCGAGTGGCCAGTCACCGCACGCCAACGATCATTGACAACCTGTTGCACGGCCATGCCGCCGCCATTGCACAGTTTGAGTTCGGAAAAATCGACTTTCGCAAAATCGGGATTATTCAGCAAACCGTTGTACAGCGTATTCACCGCCGGCAGCAGGTTGATCTTGTACTTCATCAATTCCTTGACGAGGCCGGGAATGTCGCGCGGATTCGGAATCAGAATATTCATCACGCCCAGCCGCGTACCCAGCATGCAGCACGCCGTCAATGCGAAGATATGATAAAGCGGCAGTGCGCAGACAAAATTCAGTGTCTTGTCCGGCGGCTCCTTGCGCAATGCGGGCCAGATCCAGGCTTCATTTTGCAGCACATTGGCTACAATATTGCGATGCGTGAGCACTGCGCCTTTGGCAGTACCGGTGGTGCCACCGGTATATTGCAGAAACGCGATGTCCTGATGCCCCAGGACGGGTTTCTGCAAATGCATGCCGGCTGCCTGCGCCAATGCATCATTAAATGAAACTGCCTGTGGCAGTGAAAAGGCCGGCACCATTTTCTTTACATGTCTAACGACAAAATTGACGATCGCACCTTTGACACCGCCCAGCATATCCCCCATGGTCGCCACCACCACGTGCTTGACTTGCGTGCTGCCGATGACTTTTTCCAGCGTAGTGGCAAAATTCTCCAGAATAATAATTGCCTCCGCACCGGAGTCGACCAGCTGATGCTGCAACTCGCGCGGCTTGTACAAGGGGTTCACGTTGACAACCACATAGCCGGCGCGCAGCACAGCGGCAAGCGCAACCGGATACTGCAATACATTTGGCATCATCAGCGCCACGCGTGCGCCTTTTTGCAAACCGGTGCTTTGCAGCCATGCACCCAGTTTTTGTGACAGCGCGTCGACTTCGCCGTAGGTAAGGAATTTGTCCATGCAGACATACGCATGACGATCAGCGTATTTGCGGAACGACTCTTCCAGCAATTCCACCAGTGAATCGTACTGGGTAAAATCAATCTCTGCCGGCACGCCCTCCGGATACGATTGCAGCCAAATTTTATCCATCTCCACCTCTGTCTGTATTGTTATTCGAGTTGGTCTTGCCAGCTTCAATAGCGAACAAGGATTTTGCAGCGCCAGCATACGCATGAAACAATCATGTCACGGCTAGGCGACGAATGCAAACCCGGTGCGCGACCAAAATCGGGCCCTGCAAAGCCAGCACCCACGACTGGAACCATGCTCATGCCGGCATCTTTCGGCTACGCTTTTCATGGAAAACTGCATGCACCTTGACGCTAACATGAACCGTTTGAGTTGGCGTAATATAGAGCGCTACGATGTGTGATCTCGCAGTAAAAATTCTGCTTATTACACCACCACAATGTGGAGATACCATGCAGTTGATCGACCCCATCATCGAATTTCATCATGAATTGCAAGCCATACGCCGCCAGATTCATGCCAATCCGGAACTGTGTTTTGAAGAACGCGAGACGGCAGAATTCGTTGCCGGAAAATTGACTGAGTGGGGCATTCCGGTTTTACGCGGCATGGGCGTAACCGGCGTGGTTGGCATTATCAGGAACGGCAACAGCGATCGTGCAATCGGCCTGCGCGCCGACATGGATGCGCTACCGATACAGGAAATCAATACCTTTCCTCACACATCCAAAAATCCCGGCAAGATGCACGCATGCGGTCACGATGGTCACACGGCCATGCTATTGGGCGCAGCGCATTATCTATCGCGACACAAGAACTTCGACGGCACCGTATATCTGATATTTCAACCAGCAGAAGAAGGCGGTGGCGGTGCAAAACGCATGATGGACGATGGCTTGTTTACGCAATGTCCGATGCAGGCAGTATTCGGCATGCATAACTGGCCCGGCATTCCAGTCGGCGAATTCGGCGTCACGGCGGGGCCGATGATGGCGTCGAGCAATGAGTTTGAGGTGATCGTCAGCGGCAAGGGTGCGCATGCAGCGCAGCCGCACAAGGGCATAGACCCGATCATGGTCGCAGTGCAGATTGCGCAAAGCTGGCAAACCATCATCACGCGCAACAAGAGCCCTATCGATGCCGCCGCTCTATCGATCACACAAATTCATGCAGGCAGCACCACCAATGTCATCCCCGACAATGCTAGCCTGGTCGGCACTGTGCGCACCTTTAACCCGGAAGTGCTGGATCTGATTGAAACCCGCATGCGCGCGATTGCTGAACATACCGCACAAGCCTTCGATGCGACAGTCGAATTCAATTTCAAACGCAACTATCCAGCACTGATCAATCATGCGCAGGAAACCGCATTTGCGGTCGAGATTCTGCAGGGAATTGTTGGTGCCGAACGCGTCGATGCGCAAGTCGAGCCGACCATGGGAGCAGAGGATTTCGCCTTCATGCTGCAGGACAAACCCGGCTGCTATGTATTCATCGGCAATGGCGAAGGCGATCATCGCGCAGCCGGACATGGCCTGGGGCCGTGCAACCTGCACAATCCCAGCTACGACTTCAACGATGACTTGCTGCCGATAGGTGCAACTTACTGGGTGCGTCTGGCGGAAGCGTTTTTGAAACAGCGATAAGGTATGAAATTTTATTGCATCGTGTTCTGCACGATGCAATAAAAAATAACTACGCGAGTATCGCCACCGCCTGTTGACCATAAGCGATCAAATACCCGCCGTTCGCTTGCTGCCAGTCGCGTGCCGTCGCCTCATCAGCAAACCAGTTCTGCTGATAATCTCCGAACATGCCCAACTCCAGACGATAACGATCCAGCGTTGCTGCAGGACAAGCATCAATCCTTTGTTTGCAAATTTCCCATGCGGCGAAATCAAGTTCACGCGCCAAGGTGTGCAGAACATGTTTGAGCTGTATCGTTGCACGCACCGCATACAGATCGGTAATGCGCAGTTCCGGCGTGACTTTCATCGCAATTATTCGTCGCAAAACCGGTAATGCCTTGCCTGGCTCATTCGCACGCGCGTTACGCAAAAGACGACGGGCATACCTGCGCAAAAATTCGCTATTGCTTAGATTGCTGCCAAGATCGTTACGGGTGTCGTTGCCGACAGGGGAAGAAGTAGACCACATGACGTTTCCTTTCATCTTGTCGTTTCTCGCTACGACATTCAAGGGTTTAACGTTGCGGTTTTCCTGATAGAGGAATCACAAGTAACAGGTGCATCGGCTTTTGCGAGAACAGGCATCCTGTCATGCCTGCCTGCATTTTAGCGCAAATTTAATCTACCTGGAAAAATGGAATCGCTATGTCGGGCAATGCCTATGGCTGCGGCTTCAGACGAATATCGCCATACCAGGCTTCCACTGTTTCGCCAGTATTATCCGTATCGGTCAGCACGCCGACCGCTATCAGCCGGCCCGGCTTTCCACCGAATGCACGCTCATAGTCTGCAACGATATCGCGCGAAATTGCCTGCCATTCGCCCACGCCATCTGCACCGCTGGCCGCCACGATCATCTTGATCCGATTGCTGCGCGTGTTGGGAATCACCGTATCGACCGGCGCTCTGCGCCCCCAGATGTACATCAGCGTCGCATAGGGAAGTTCGCGCCCTGTCACCATGCGTGCCGTCTCGAACATGATTTGATCGGCAAACGGCAACTCATCCTTATTGCCGTCGAATCCCAGAATAACCCGTGCCGGCGAATCCTCCAGCGCACGATCGAAATTATCGGCAGATTCAACCAGGCCGCTGATGCGCCAGCGCCAGCTGATCTGCGGTTTTTGCATGGGATCGATATTTACTTTTTGCATCAATCCCGACGATGCACTGACCGCCCGTGCATGCAATACATGCCGTCCCTGCTCGGCTACCAGTGCATATTGCGTATTCTTTTTGTTCCGATGAATAATCATCGGCTCCCAGCGATTTGGCAAACCGCCCAATGCACTCTCGGAAAACGGTGCGATCCGGATGTCGGCAATGGTTTCGCCCTGCTTAACTCCAGTAGGCTGCCGCACTTGCGCACAACCGGTAAGAAACAGCAGTAGTGCAATGGGAACGAAAATGAATTTCATGTTTTATAAAAGTAGTGGTGCAATGTGCGACGCTATTATTCGCGCCCTCGCGAACGCGACGTTTTAGCCGGCTTTCCAAACTGGATTGTGTACAGTTTGCGCTGCGCTTCTTCGTGATTGCCTGCCGCAGTTTCGCCTGCAACAAACTGCCAGCGAATGTCATGATGGCTGGCCACGCTCTCGCGATGCGCAACACTGATCATCGCAGCTTCCGGCAGTTCCTGCAGAATCAATTGATACATCAACTCTTCCGTTTCAGTATCCAGTGCGCTGCTCGCCTCATCCATGAACAAGACATCCGGACGCGTCAGCAATGCCCGTACGAAAGCGACACGCTGCTGCTCGCCCGGGGACAGACGCTGGCTCCAGTTATCGACCTGATCGAGCTGCTGCTTCAAATGCGGCAGTCGGCACAGATCGAAGTAATGTTGAATAGCCAGATCGGTATAGTTTCTTTCGCCGGCAGGATAGGCTACGGCAGCACGCAATGTAGTAATCGGCAAATAACTTTTTTGCGGCAGGAACAGTAATTTCCAGCTCTGCGGAATCTCGATCCCACCCTTGCCGTAAGGCCAGATGCCGGCAATCGCCCGGATCAGGGTCGATTTACCGCAACCGGAAGGGCCTGCAATCAAAATCCGCTGTCCGCGCTGAATATCGGCCGACAGCGACGACGTCAATGGCTGAGCATCCGGCAAATCCAGTGCGAGATTCTCGATCAGAATCGCGCCGACATTATTGACCGTGACCGTCACGCCGCCGGCATCAACATTCGCCGCCTCGACTGCAGCATGAAATCCCGCCAGACGATTGACGCTGGCCTTCCATGCGGCCAGATCGCTGAAGGCTGAAATAAACCACGACAAGGCGCCCTGCACCTGACCGAATGCGGAACTGATCTGCATCAAACCACCGAGCGTGATGGCACCGGAAAAATATCGCGGTGCCGCCATCAGGAAAGGAAAGATATTGGCAAACTGCGAGTAAAACGTGGACACCAGATTCAGGCTCTTGGTAGTGCGCATGATGCCCCACCAGTTATCGCGTATGCGCTGAAAGCGGCCTTGCAGTTGCACGCTCTCTTCCGCTTCGCCACGATACAGTGCGACAGCTTCGGCATTTTCGCGCACGCGTATCAGGCCGAAACGAAAATCCGCTTCAAAGCGTTGCTGATAAAAATTCCTGCCTATCAGCGGCCAGCCGACCCAGCCCACGACGAGCGATCCGATACCGGCGTAGGCTATCGCAAACCACACCATGTAACCCGGCACCGTCATTTCCTGCGCGCCCAGCATGAATGAAATCGGCCCGCTGACCGACCATAGGATGCCGATAAAAGATGCCAGTGTGACCACGCTGGACAGCAAGCCCAGCGACAGCGACAGGGAACCGCTGGTAAGAAAATTCAGATCCTCGGCAATACGCTGATCGGGATTGTCGGCCGTATGCGTTTGCTCTATCCGGTAATAAGCCTGATGCGCCAGCCAGCGCGTCATGTATTGTTTGGTCAGCCACATGCGCCAGCGCATCTGCAACGATTGCGTCAGATAAACGCGATAAATCGCAACACCAATGAAGATGAAGGCAAGGTAACTGAAGCGCCACAACTGTTCGGTAAATATCTTGTAATTCTTTGTTTCCAGCGCGTTATAAAATTCGCGATTCCAGGTATTGAACAAGACCTCAAGATAAACCATGCCCAATGCCAGTACAACGATGGACAGCAGCAATCCGCGCGCTCGCCATTTTTCTTCCGAGACCCAATAAGGTTGAATCAAACGCCATACGGCGCGCCAGTTGATGGATTCTTTAGGCATCACGCAAGAAAGAGGAAATGAGCGGAAGGCAAATCATCTTTGCCTGCATGAAAAAGCACAGGAAGAGCGCACGGCAATCGACGATATATCGATACCTTGCGCCGCATTCCATCATCAGTCCGGCAATTGATCTGCAAGATCACCCAGACGCTGACCGGGATTGATGGTTTCCAGCGCCAGCAGCACTGCCGATTGATCGGCCTGCGGCGAACGCTGCAATACGCTGTGATAATTTTCTGTCACCAGCTCCGTTACCGGCAAACGCAAACCGGCGTTGGCAGCAGCGATCAATACATTCTCCAGATCCTTGAACTGGCTTTTGACCTGGCCGCCCGGCATGAAGTTACGCTCCAGCATGCGCTGTCCATGCACTTCCAGTATCCGGCTTTCGGCAAAACCACCGCGTATCGCCGCGCGCACTGCCGTCGGATCGGCGCCGCCAGCCTGTGCCAGCAACAAGGCTTCGGCCACGATATTCAGCGTACCGCCCACAATCAGCTGATTGCACAGCTTGGCAATCTGGCCGCAGCCGGCCGGCCCAACCAGTGTCGGCCGCCCCATCACCGCCAGCACCGCCTCGGCATCTGCAAAGTCATCCGCACTGCCGCCGGCCATGATCGCCAGCGAACCCGCCTGCGCACCCACAACACCACCTGACACCGGCGCATCGATAAAGCGTACGCCATGCGCGGCCAGCTTCGCATGTGCTTCCTGCGCTTCCGATTGGCGGGTCGAACTCATGTCCACTACCAAGACGTCGCGCCGCAAGCCTGGCAAAGCGGCAGCGATCACCTGCGCCACGATAGGCCCCGCTTCCAGCATCGTGATGACGATATCGGCTGTACGCACGGCATCTACCGCCTGCTCCGCAACTTTCGCACCCAGCGGCGCCAGCTCATCCGCCTTGCTGCGCGTGCGATTCCATACAGTGACCTCATAACCCGCCTGCAACAACCGGGTTGCCATCGGCTTGCCCATCAATCCTATGCCCAGAAAGGCAATCGCTGGTTTCACTACTGGCTGCTTCAATTCAAACTCCCTCATGCTTGGTTACGCTCAAGATTTTCACTGCATAATGGCGCATTCTCCCCACAAAAAGCAACCGCCATATCGATGGAAAATATACAAGCCATTCTGCCTGCCCGCATGCAACTGGGCGAATGCCCGCTTTGGCATGCGCAAGAAGCGGTGTTGTACTGGATAGATATCGACGGCTGTGCCGTACATCGCTTTCATCCGGCGAACGGCGAACATCATGCATGGGCCATGCCATCCGAGCCCGGCTGCATTGCCATCAATGCAAGCGGTGGTTTGATTGTCGCACTGCGCTCCGGCCTGGCACTGCTCGATACCGATAACGGCCAGCTGACACCTGTCGCCGATGCGCCTTACGATCCTGCGACCACCCGCTTCAACGACGGTCGCTGTGACGCCGCCGGCCGGCTCTGGGTCGGCAGCATTTACGAACCGCGCGACCATCCGCATGCAGCGCTGTATTGCATTGAGCGCGGCCTCATACGCGATAGCGGAAAACGCGCGACCGTATCGAATGGCGTCGCCTTCAGCCCGGACAATAAGACCCTGTACCACGCCGACACCACCTCGCACCGCATCAGCGCCTACGAATATGATGTTGCGACCGGCAGCATCGCCGGCACGCGCCTGCTGAAACAATTTTCCACCGATAAATTGCACAACTACGGCGGCCGCCCGGATGGCGCTGCCGTCGATAGCGAAGGGGCCTACTGGTGTGCCATGTATGAAGGCGGAAGAATCCTGCGCCTGTCACCAGACGGTGAAGTCTTGCGTGAAATTCTGTTGCCGGTGCGCTGCCCGACCATGCTCGCTTTCGGCGGCAACGATTTACGCACGCTGTACATCACAACCGTCAGCAAGAATCGCCCAGCCGTCGAACTGGAACAATGCCCCCTGTCCGGTTGCGTGCTGAGTCTGCGCGTTGATGTGGCCGGACTTGTCGAACATGCGTATCTCACCTGATCCTCTCGCCTGATCCACGATGAACAAATATATACTCGCAATCGATCAGGGCACTACCAGCTCACGCGCCATCCTGTTCAATCATGCGGGACAGATACACGGTGTCGCGCAACAGGAATATCCGCAGATATTTCCCGCACCAGGCTGGGTCGAACACGATGCCAATGCCATCTGGCACAGCCAGCTCACCGTCGCACAACAGCTGTTGAAAGAACAGCACCTCAGCGCCAGTGATATCGCGGCTATCGGCATTACCAATCAACGTGAAACTACCGTTCTCTGGGATCGCCAGACCGGCGAGCCGATCGCCCATGCCATCGTCTGGCAGGATAGGCGTACAGCGGCGCTATGTGATCAATTACGCGCCGACGGCAAGGCAGCATTATTTCAGCAGAAAACCGGATTGGTACTGGATTCCTATTTTTCCGGAACCAAACTGAAATGGCTGCTCGACCACACACCCGGCGCACGCGCACGTGCCGAACGCGGCGAACTCGCCTTCGGCACCGTCGATAGCTGGCTGATTTTCAAGTTGTCCGGCAATCACGTCACCGATACAAGCAACGCTTCACGCACGCTGCTTTTCAATATCCACACGAAACAATGGGATGACGAATTGCTCGGCATGCTGGATATTCCGCACTCTCTTTTACCGACTGTCGTTCCCAGCAGCGGCATCGTCGGCCAGACGCATGCCTCCCTGTTCGGGCAATCCATTCCGATTGCGGGCATCGCCGGCGATCAGCAGGCAGCCACCTTCGGCCAGGCCTGCCACCGGCCGGGCATGGCAAAAAACACCTACGGCACCGGCTGCTTCATGCTGCTTAATACCGGTGCGCAGGCGATCGCATCGCAAAACAATCTGCTGACAACCATAGGCTGGACTCTGGGCGATGGTGCGGATGCCCGCACCGATTACATGCTGGAAGGCAGCGTTTTCATGGCCGGCGCCATCATTCAATGGCTGCGCGATGGCCTGGGCATCATTCAGCAGTCATCGGATGTGGAAGCACTGGCGAACAGCGTCCCGGATAACGGCGGCGTGGTGTTCATTCCGGCCTTTAGCGGCCTCGGCGCTCCCTATTGGGATCCGTACGCGCGTGGCACCATCGTCGGCATGACACGCGGCAGCAACAAGGCGCACATTGCACGCGCCGCGCTGGAAAGCATCGCGTATCAAACCGTTGATGTGCTGGAGGCGATGCAAAAAGATGCGCAGATCCTGTTGCAGGAATTGCGCGTCGATGGCGGCGCGGCACGCAATGATTTATTGATGCAGTTTCAAGCAGATATGCTCGACGTACCAGTGATCCGGCCTGTTGTCACCGAAACCACTGCTTTGGGCGCGGCCTATCTCGCCGGCCTGGCAGTGGCGTTCTGGGAATCGAAAGAAGAAATCGCCGCACAGTGGCAAATGGAGAGGCGCTTCGAGCCCCGCATGACTGCCGATGAACGTATGCAGCGTTTGCACACCTGGCGCCGTGCCATACAGCGCGCCCAGGCATGGGACATATAAGGCGCTGTCTTTTTACTTTTGCGATGTAAAAATAAAGGATGGGCAATTACGCCCATCCTTCAGGTGCGAACGTTCCGCTCGCGCCTTCTCCCTCAATACGCAGATCGCCTTGCACATCGCAGCACGATCAACGCACTGAAGAAAACTTACTCAACAGCCAGCCACAGAAATGCCAGCCCCACGCCTATCGGGATGCCGAAACGTTCCAGCTTGGTCGCATTTTCCTTGGCAACGACCTCGACAGGCAAATCCGTCAAAGCCATTACTTTGTTCACGACCGAACCTTCGAAAAATCGCGCCAATGCATTTTTCCGTGTCGTCCCCATGACGATCTTTTGCGACTTCGTTTTTTCAGCACAGGCAACAATCGCTTCGGCAGCATCGCCCTTGTCCATATAGACTGAATGTTTTACGCCTGCTCTGGAGAGCATATCAACTGCGCTCTCCAGTGCTTTTTCAGCGCGTTCTTGTTGAAACAGGCGCACATTGCCCGATGGCACAAAACGCGTCAGATATCTCGACAAGCGGGGTTGGACATTGGTCAGGTTCACGTTGATCAATTCGCTATGCAATGCACGATATTGAATAACGTATTCCACTGCTCGCAATGCATTCCGTGAGCCGTCAACGGGTATGAGAATGTTTAGCATGATGATCTCCTCGCAATGTATAAACGTTAATGCTTCATGTGAACGGTCTTCATGAATGTCTTGGCGTACCCTCCCTCTGCGTCGGCTTCCAAGGCGCATTTCTAAGCAAACCGCTTAGTACGACCCCGCCTATGACCAGGCCGTAAAGTAGCCAGAGTAAAAATGGATTCTGGCCAAAAAATTCACTCATCATCGGTTCTTGAACTATCATTTTTGCCGCCGTCCACGCCAAAACTGCCGCGCCCACATAGATGATCACAGGATAGCGTTCGACCCATTTCAGAATCAGTGTGCTGCCAACGACCATGATCGGAATGCTGATCAGCAAGCCGACCACCACCAGCATGAATTCGCCTTGCGCCGCGCCGGCTACACCCAGCACGTTATCCAGCCCCATCACGGCATCCGCCACGATGATGGTACGTATCGCAGCCCAGAGCCCTACCTGCGAAGCAGATAAATGCACGCCTTTCTTTTCTTCCTGCACCGGTGCCAGCAATTTATAAGCAATCCAAACCAGTAGCAGACCGCCAACCAACAACAATCCCGGAACATTCAACAGCCACACAATCGCCAATGTCATCGTGACCCGCACGGCTACTGCACCCAGGGTCCCACCGATAATCGTGATGCGCTGCAAATGCTGCGGCAATTTGCGCGCGACCAGCGCAATGACAATCGCGTTATCACCCGCCAAAACAAGATCGATCACTATGATTGCCATGAGGGCAGAAAGAAATTCGGCTGAGAACATATCCATATTCATCCTCCAGCAATCCAGAAATCGCCCAAATACCGACGAAGAAAGCTTTAAACGAAAAAAAACCTTTACCTGTCATCGGTAAAGGTCTCGCCACAACATTTCGTTGCCTGCAGGCCGGGGAATTTGCCCGTAATGACGGCTTCTGCAGTGAGGCTACTCCCCTTTAAGGGAACTACTTGAGTTCAACATAGGACAGTGGATGCCCAGTGTCAACACAAATATAAAGATTTCGTTAAATATATTTTAACGATAACTTTATTTTCACCTTTTATACTGCAAAGTTTCTTTTTTGAAATATTTTTACCGAAATTGGGTAGCCGTGCAGATTATCAGGATTGAAATACAGAAAAGGAAAGTCATTCCAAATGAGATCTCACTAACCAGGCGGCTAGCCAGCTCTCTTTCAAA
>NZ_JBEBPO010000037.1:0-21858 GCF_040395855.1 Herminiimonas fonticola
CCTGACAACAGACCTTGCTCAGCGACTGCTACCACTTGTACGGCGGAATCGCCATCGTCACCAAAGTGTTCAATTGCGCTTGCTCGACAATCTCATTCTGGCTGGTTTCTGCCGATACAGCGACCGGATTCAACATCACAAGCAGAGCCCCCGTCGCGGCGACCGTACATACAAATAAAGTGTAAAGGCGTTTCATGGCATCGCTTTCAATTCTGGAGTGAAGTTTCATCTCATCCGGATGATCAGACAGACTCGCTAACGGCAACCGGCCAATGCACGGCAACAGGCGGCCCGAAGGAACGAACATTTTTTCTGTCTGCCGCCAATGGCCAGACACTCTTTTCGCGCATGTCCTTCAACATCGATTCCACCCATGGATTGCGCTTGGCACGCCATCTCGAATTCGCCGCCCCCAGTTCGGAAACAAATTGAGGCGTAAAAATGCGCGGTTCGGTAAGGCTATAGGGCGAGCCGGCTGGAGGTGTTTTATTGCACAGGTATTTCAATGCCTGATTACGTTTTTGTCGCAAAGCCACTTCAGCGGGATCAGTTTTCTTTTGTGCAAGCTCATGGCAAGCCTTGATATAGGCAGGCCACTCGACTGTCACACGGCTCTTGAAAAGAGTGGAAGCATCTTGCAAAGTCGTTTGGAGAATAGACATAATTCACCTCTGATTTTTACACTTCGGTTCGATGGTATTCAGAACACTCCGACTCCAGACTGCTGCCGTCTCATGTCAGTCAAATACATCAATACGACCGTGGCGGCTTGAGTAGAATCGTATCTGCGTTATGAATTGGATAATATAGGACAGTGCCCCGATTTCTTGTAGGAAAAAGCGAAGCCAAAGCCATGAATGGCGCATTCATACCGGAGAATGTCGCCTCGGTACAGCCAGCCGTGCCGCGAGCATGAAAAATACGTTTTGCCGATTTGTTGTACGCTTCGCTACCCGCATTCATTTAATGACATCCATGTCCGTTGACCAGCCAGCCGCGCAATCCACCCCCTCCATTCCATCGCTTGCCATTCCTGCCCTGTCGCTTGCGGCCTTCGCCAGCGCAGTTTCGCTACGCGTAACCGACCCATTACTACCCAGACTGGCGCAGGAATTCGGTATTTCGCTGGGGAGCGTCTCCTACGTCATTACCGCCTTCTCGATTGCATACGGCTTTTCGCAGCTGTTTTTCGGCCCCTTGGGCGACCGCTTCGGAAAGTACCTGGTCATTGCCTGGGCCTGCGTGGCATGTACCGCCACTGCACTCTTGTGCGCGCTGGCGCCCAATTACCCCTTGCTGATTGTTGCGCGCCTGCTGGCTGGTGCAACGGCAGCCGCTATCGTGCCGCTGTCGATGGCATGGATAGGCGATGTGGTGCCGTATGACCAGCGTCAACCGGTACTCGCCCAATTCCTGATCGGCCAGATCGTGGGTATCTCTGCCGGCGTTCTGTTCGGCGGTTTGGCCGGCGATTATTTCAGCTGGCGCATACCATTTTTCGGTATTTCGCTCTGCTTTGTATTCATCGCCCTGACGCTCTTTTCCTTCAACCGGCGTCTTCCTGCCTATGCACTGATCACGCACAAGGCAGAAGGGTCTGCACTGCGTCGGATGATCAATGAATTCAGTCAGATATTATCCCTGCCGTGGGCCCGCGTCGTACTGGTTACCGTCTTTCTGGAAGGCGGTTTTCTGTACGGCGCGTTTGCATTTATCGCCTCGCATCTGCACCGGGTACACCATCTATCACTGACAAATGCCGCTTCCCTGGTGATGTTATTCAGCCTGGGCGGCCTGCTGTATGCCAGCACTTCGCGCCGGCTGGTGCGCAAACTCGGTGAAAAAGGCCTGACGCGCTGGGGCGGAATCATTGTCACGACGTCCTTCCTCACGATAGGCCTGGCACCAAGCTGGCAGTGGGCCATCCCTGCCTGCTTCGCTGCGGGAATGGGTTTTTACATGCTGCACAACACCTTGCAAATGAATGCCACGCAAATGGCACCGGAACGGCGCGGTGCTGCCGTTTCTGCATTTGCAGCCTGCTTTTTCCTTGGCCAATCGGCAGGCGTGGGAGCCGCGGGGCTGGCCGTCGGACATTTCGGTACCGGGCCGGTTATTGCTGTCGGCGCAATCGGCGTCCTGCTGACAGCGCTGACTTTCAGTCGCCTTAAATCGGCAAGCTGAGCCAGTTGATCTATCCTGATCGTACAGATACTCAGCTTGCAGTCGGCTCTCCCGACTTGCCCGTTCCGCCGTTAGCGTTATACTAATGACGTGCCATCGCATATCGGGAGGGGTCTATGTACCGCAAAATTCTGGTCGCTTACAACGGCACGCCTGAAAGTCGTTCCGCCTTGCAGGAATGCATACGCCTGAATCCCGAGCCTTCCACTGAAATTCATCTACTCGCTGTCATCAATCCGCCACCATCGGTGGTCATTGGCGAATACGCGATGGTCTCCATGCTCGGTATTGAAGAAGAAATACAGGCCGAAAAACAGAAAATGGAGCACGAGTTAAACGATGGCTGCTCCTGCCTGCGCGAAGCCGGCCTCAAAGTGCAAACCCATATCGAAGTCGGTGAACCGGTGCCGACCATTGCCGAACTGGTCGATCAGCTAGGCATCGAGCTGGTCATTGTTGGCCATTCGCGCCATCAATCACTGGCCATGCGCTGGTGGCGCGGTGCAACCGATGCCTTGCTGGTAGAGAAAATTCGCTGCAGCCTGCTGGTGGCGACCGATCCCAAATAAATTTGTCTGTTTTGTACTGTGTTGAGAGGTATGCCACGCTGCAATCTTGCACTATTATCTATTCATCAAGCGATACACAATGTTACGAAATAGCAGTGGCAACGCACGGTTATTTGACGTTAAATACAGGCATTACTAGTGTGAGATCACCATGAAAAAATTGATGACGCTTTGCGGTTTGGCAACAGTCCTGACGCTGGCTGGAACGAATGCCTTCGCTGGTGGCGTGCACTGGTCGGTCAACGTCGGCGTAGGTGGTTTTTATCCGCCACCGCCTGTGTATTATGCACCGGCCTACAACAACTACTCCAATTACTATGCACCGCCGGTCGTTTACGGCAATGCCGTACCGGTATATGCACCACCGCCTGTGTATTATTCGCCGGCACCGGTAGTGGTTTACAGTTATCGGGAAAGACAACGTCTGCACGATCATGATCGTCGCTACGGCTATCAACGCGGATATCGTGAATATCGCGATTACGACCACTGATTTTTAATCAATCGCATACAAAAATGGCTAGTCGATTCGACTAGCCATTTTTATTCATACCGACGCATCGCCTATCTCCAGCCGCGATGACCGTAATGACGCGGACCATAATATCCACGCCCCGACCTGTACTGAAAACCGAAATTGACTGCCGGCGCGACGTAGACAGCAGGAGGCGCGGCATACACTGCCGGGCCGCCATAATAACCAGGTTGATCGTAGTAGCCGGCGTTATACGGTACAACGGCACATCCACCAAGGGCAGCCAATCCTGCCACTGCAAGAATGAGGCGTTTCACCATGCCTGATGTTGATTTTTTCATTGCGACAGCCTTTCCCGGGATCACTGCTGAAGAGAGAAAACGCATCCCGCTGCGTTCAAACAAGAGCTTCAATACCGACTCTCTCTTCATCCTTCAATACTGCAAAATTGCGTAGTAACCGTTTATCCAGTGACGCTTATCGTCCCACGCAAAATAGTTCTCTTTCCACTCACATCCTGTGCCATGTCTTAGCGACGATATTGATTGCGATCGTAGCGTTCATAATCGACGCGACGCACATCCTGCTGATAGCGATCGCGGTAATCGTTGCGGTAGTCATGTCGACCGGCATAGCCATCGCGGTAATACGGTCTTGCACGCACTGGAGCTGGCTGATAATAAACAGGCTGCGGCTGATAATAGACTTGCGACTGGTGACGTCCGTAATAACGGTCGTCGTCATGACCGGAGGCGCTGGCGCCAACCACTGCACCCAGCACACCGCCTATGATCGCCGCATCCTGGCCGCCGACGCTATTACCAATAACAGCACCGACTACTGCACCCAATGCCGTGTTGACACCACGATTGTCGGCAAACGCCGTAGTCGATATCGCAGTTGCTGAAACTGCAGCGGTCGCCAGCAAGGCAATGCCCATCCATTTTTTGTGCAGCATGATTGACTCCTTTGCGCCGTTGCGAAAACCAGATTTGGTTTCATGAAACGCTACGGCATGGAATCACTATATAGATCGTGTACGCAAAATCCACGAGAGAAATAGTCTTTTACAATTGTAAAGAAGTATGAAGAGCGTTCCTGCAGGGAAGCGGATGAAGAACATTCAAATACGGAATGCATGCAGAATAATTCACACTGGAAATCGCCCGTTTTTTACCAGAAAAAACAGTGGCGATCACAGATAGCATGCAGGACAAGCTTGCGACGGATTACTGCAGATTAACCTCGGAAACGATCTTCCATTGCGCGCCTTCCTTGGCCCAGTACTGACGCTTGCGTGTAATGTGCTTTCCCTTGCCGATCAAGGCTTCCTGGGTAAATGCGGCAACGATCAATTCTTTCTGATCTTTCTGGTCTGGATAGCGGAACAAGGTCACGTCGCGCAACTCCACATTGATCTTGCGCGCACCCAGAGTCGATTGCTGAATTTTCGTCAGCCAGCCATCCAGATTCTGCCCGCGTGCCGCCTTGAAACTGCGCGAGTAGTGTCGACGCAAGCGATCCGGGTCTGTGCTTTCTATATCGAGACGCCAGGCTTCCAGCATTTTATTGGCGCTGAGACGATCCGCTTCCCATTTTTCCTTGCTGACGAATTTGAGATCATCGCTGATGATGACGGGTGTATTGCCTATTTCCACCGCCGCAGACAATTCCTTCAAATCGGGATTCGTCAAGACAACGCAACCATCCGAAGACAAGGGTGGGCGGCTGTAGCTGTCCGATGGCGTGCCATGCAACCAGATACCGGAGCCGCCCCGGCCGTTGGCCTTGTCCCATTCATTCGGATAATTGATCGGCAAAGCGCCCGGTCCGTAAAATTCCGGCAGACGCGCGCCATCCAGCCTGGCGGTAATGTAATACACGCCCAGCGGTGTCTTTTGATCGCCTTCCTTGAGCTTGTCCACGCCCAGCTTGCCCTGGCTGACGTAGTAATCGCTGACCAGTTTTACCTGGTCTTTACTGCGTTCGTACACGTACAGGCGCGAGCGCTTGGCATCGACCAGCAGCAGTTTCTTCTGGTCGGCACGCATTTGCAGGAATACGCGCGGAATCAGATTCGGATCCGGACGTTCACGCAGAGACTTCAGACGCACGATCGCTTCAGCGCGCAGATTATTGAGTTTTTCCGCCGGTGCATTGGATGCTGCGCCGAAGGTCTTGATCGGTTGCGTATGCAACAACAGCAAATCGCCACGCACCAGATGGCCAAGCCGGAAAGTCGGATAGGCGGCTACCAGCGCATCGGCTTTTGCCTGCGCATCACGCAGGCGATTCGCTGCCAATGCCTTGTAGACATCGATCAGCATGACTTCCGGATCCAGCCGCGCCGGTATACCGGGCTTGCTGCCGCTGGCAAACGATGGCAGCGGCAATGCCGCAGCGCCGGCAATCAGTAAGCCTAAAGCTGCTGCACCTGTCCAACATCCAGTACGACGTGCGATTAAGCACAACTTTATTTGCAAACCAGTCATCAGCTACCCGCACGCTCCTGCTTGATGTGCCATTTGCCGGATTGCTTGACCATCACCAATGTTTTGCGGCTGTTCGCCTTGGTGCGATCCGAATCATAAATCTGGCGAAATTTCACCGTCGCAGTATTTCCATTCAAGCTGACTTGCGGTGTTTCTATTTTTACGCTGATGCGCGCCTTGTCTTCAATACGGGCACGACGCTCATCCGACCACGCCTTGCGCGATTGCCCTGCAGGCAGGTCGAAATCGCTGGCGTAGGCATTCAGATAAGCCTTCACGTCACGTGCACTCCATGCCTTGGCCCAGGTATTGACCGCATTCAACACCTGATCGCGTTCGGCAGCTTCGGCCGCATTGGCTTTGGCCTTCGCTTCACGCTTGGCTTCGGCTTCCAGCTTTTGCGCCTGTTTTTGTGCGGCCTTCGGATCAGCTTTTACTTCAGGCTTGGCCTCCGGCTTCACTTCAGCTTTCGGCACTTCCTTCACGACTGGTTTTTGTTCGACCTTGGGTTCCGGCTTTGCTTCGACCTTGACCGGTGCCGATGGCGCAGCAGCAACCACCGCCACTTTTGGATTGGTACCGCCGCTGGTATTGCCGACCAGAGTACGCACCATCGTTAACTTGGATTTGGCGCCCGTATTGTTATTGTCCAGTTGCAGTGCCTTGTCATAGGCCTGACTGGCCAGCTTTGCATGCACATCGCCCAGGTTTTCATAGGCAGTGGCGTAGGTTGGGTTGGTACGTATCGCCATATCCAGCGCGGTTCGCGCTTTTTCATACTGACCGCTGGATGCATACAGCACTGCCAGATTATTGTAAGGTTCCGGCAGAGTTGGATAATCGTCCGTCAGCTTGCTGAAAATCGCGATCGCTTCGGCAGATTTATTCTGTTCGGTCAGGATCACACCCTTCAGGAAGCGCATTTGCGCATCGCGCGGATTCTTGTTCAGAAATGCATCGGCTTTCGCCAGCGCTGCACCATGCTGCCCGGCACGCAACAATTGCGAAACATCGGAAAGTTCATCGGCCATGACAGGAAAAGCGCACAAGCCTGCCAGAGACAGAATCAGGGCCCGGCTCAACACGTAACGTAAGCCTGAATTGAAGGTGCGACGTGACGCGAAGAGCATGGTTTTCCTTGTTATGGTGGTGAGATAACTGCGCACAGCCGATATAGTACGACAAACCGCATGGCTTCCCAAACCGATTGCTGCATGGCGATGTGACAGTGCGGCTACGTTTTCAAGGAGGGTATCCAGACGGCGGAACGCACACGGCATGGCCGATATGCACTCAAGGCGGGATTTTCCGGGATTATGCCAGCTACGGCAAGCAGATCGCTAATATTGAAATGCCATTTCGACATTGGAACGCACCCGCAGCGCACAGCCTGATCAGGTCGTGCGCTGCAAGGGAAAGCGACTGATTATCAAGAAATTATCTTGCTTCAGACACATCCGCATCATTGGCACCGCCTGTCGGGGCGCTGGCCAGCGTATATGATATTTGCAGCGTCGCCGGCGCAGTCACGGTCAACGAGCCGGATGAAACTTTGGCAATCGCTGCGGCCGGCTTGGCTGTCTGCGGCGCAAACATATGCATCACGTCCGACTGCATATTCCAGCCGGCCACACCGACAAACAATGCCAGGCCGGCTGCAATCGATGTCCACATGCGAACACCGGATTTGTTTTTGTGCGATGCCGAAGCACCCGATTCGGCCAGCACGGCAGCAGCGCGCAGACGCCACTCTTCATGCTGCTCGCCACGATCGCTGATACGGGCCAGTAAATCGCGGGCGATTTGTTCCGCTTCGACCTGCCCGGCCTTCGACAATTCCAGCGCCGCTGCGGCAGTTTTTGCCTGTTCCTCGGCAGCGTTCAAGGCTGCGCGTTCCGCTGCCAGTTGCGCTTCCTGCATCGCTCTTGCTTCAGCTGCGGCAGCCAGGCGCTGTTTGGAAACTTCAGCCAATTCCAGCTCGGTGATCGCGCATTGCTCCGCTTCGTTGCAGGCTTTCTGCTCGGCCTGCAGTTTTTCTTCAATTGCGCTCAAGGCGATTTCACTCGCCTCCAGACGTTGCTGTTCCAGCACCTGCTGTTCTTCCAGCAGTTGCAATGCGCGCTGTTCGGCAATCGCACGTTGTTCTTCGACCTGCGCCAGTTCGCGTGCTTCCTGTGCTTTGCGTTCGGCCGCTTCCATCACAATTCTTTGTGCTTCGGCTTGCTGCATTTCCGTTTCCAGCAATTCCTTTTCCGCACTGGAGGCAACTTCCGTTGCATGCCGCAAGGCTTCCTGTGCCTGCGCTCTGCTGCGCAGGATATCGGCTTGTGCCTGCTCGGCGCGCGCTCTTTGTTCGGATGCCAGCAATGCTGCTTTTTCCGCTGCTATTTTTTCCTGCGTCGCCTGCAACATGAGGGCAGCACCGGCAAGACGCTGCTGCTCGGCCTCCAGTTTTTCCTCAATCGCATTCATCGCCTTTTGTTCGAGATCGGCGCGCGCACGTTCTGCCCTGGCCAATTCGACCGCTTGCCTGGCCTTGCCCTGTGCTGTGTGCGCAGCCTGAGCCTGCAATTCTGCTTGTTGTGCCGCGGCTTCCAGCATTTGCTTTTCCGCCTGCAGCATCGCCTCGTTTGAAGCACGCGAAGCCTGATCCGCTTCGGCACGCGCCTGCAATACGCCTGCCTGTTCCTGCTCCTGCTGGATGCGTGCTTCGGCTTCTGCACGTGCATTTTGCTCTGTCAGCAATTTCTGCTGAATCGCTTCCAGCGCTTTTTGTTCTGCAATGCTGCGCACGCGTTCCGCCTGCGCCAGTTCGAGCGCTTCGGCGGCACGCTGTTCTGAAGCCAGCGCACTGGCCTGTTGCAGCTCTGCCTTGACTCTGGTTTGTTCCAGCGTCTGACGGGTGGCTGCGCATTCGGCTTCCGCTGCTTCACGAATTTTTCGCTCCGCCATTTCGCTTGCGCGCAGCAACTCCATTTGCTGCAAATCGGCCTGTATGCGCGCGTCCGCTTCCGCTTTCGCGGCTGCTTCAATCCGGCATTTTTCTTCCAGCGCCTGCAAGGCAATCTCTTCCGCCTCGGCATGTTCACGCTGGGCACGTGTCAGTTCGACCATTTGGCGTACCTTGCCCAGTGCCAGATGTGCGGATTTTCTTTGCAATGCAGTCTTGGCTTTGGCCTGCGCCAGAATGTGTTCGTTAGCGACGCATTCCGCTTCGCGTGCTGCACGCAATTCCTGATCCGCTTGCTGCTGCGCCACCAACAAGGCTGCGTGCTCATCGTTGGCGCGGGCACGCGCTTCTGCTGCTGCACGTGCAACCTGTTCTTGCTCGATTTTTTTCTGTGTCGCGTGCAATTCCTGCTGCACTGCTTCCGCATGCGCGCGTTCGGCAGCCAGTTTTTCCTGCAAGGCCGCCAGGGATTTTTGTTCGTCCTGCAAACGTTGCGCCTGCACTTTTGCCAGGGCGACTGCTTCGTGCGCCTGTGCCAATGCAGCCTCGGCCGCTGCACGCTTCAAGTCGGCCTGCGCCATGATTTGTTCCAGCTTGAGCTTGATGGCGGCGCTTTCGGTTTCCTTCGCAGACAAGACTTTTTTCTCTGCCTGTTCCTGCATGCGCAACAAGACAGCCTGCTCCTGATCGGCTTCCGCACGCGCAGCGGCAGCAGCGGCAGCAGCTTCCTCTGCCTGGATTTTTTCCTGCGTAGCCAGCAGCGTGCGACGCTCTACTGCGACGCGTTCGTGCTCTGCGTTTGCCAGTTCCAGCGCCTGTTGCGCTTTTTGCGATGCGATTTCAGCCATTTGCTGTTGCAGGGCAACGCACTCTGCCGCCTTGTCGGCCGCAAATTTTTCCGAGGCTGAACGTGCAGCTGCCATATCCGCAGCTTCACGCTCCATCGCGGCGCGTTGTTGTGCCAGTTCTCTGGCACGTTGTTCTTCTTCTGCCCGCACGCTAGCGGCGGCTTCTGCCTGGCGTTCTGCGATCTCGCGTTGGCGCGCTTCCTCTTCCGCCCTCGCTTCAACTGCAATGCGTGCGCGCACCTGTTCGTCGGCTTGATGTTCTGCTTCCACACGTGCAATCGCCGAAGTCTGCAATTGCTTTTCAACCTGAATCCGCGCTTCTGTCGCTACGCGTACGCGTTCTTCCGCTTCACGACGTGATTGCGCAGCCACGGCAGCCATGCTTTCAACATGTTCACGACGCGCAGCAGCCGCACGCATTTCCGTTTCTGCATGCAAACGCATCTGGATTGCATCCAGCGCGCATTGTTCGGATTCCATGCGGGCTTGCGCCGCTGCATGCTGCTCCTGCTCGGTGGCAGCCCGCGCCAGCGCATCTTCACGCGCACGCACTTCAGCCGGCACCCGATTCAACATGGCTGCCAATGCCTTGACATCGGCTTCTTCGCGCTGCTGCGTCAGGATCACGGCGTCACGACGCGCACTGATCAGTGTTTTATTCGTTTCATGTGCGCTTTTTTCGCGTCGCTCATGTTCGCGCGCCAGATCGGCTACATGCGATTCAAGACGTGCCCGTTCTGCCGCTTCTTCCTGTGCTGCCTGGGTAGCAATTTCTGTGGCGCCTATGCGTTGTGCCATGTGCAGACGCGTTTTTTCTGTTTCCTGCGCCAGTTTTTCAGCGGCTTCGGCGGCCTGCGCGCTCAATGCAGATTCTTCGGCAATTTGTTCTACAGTCCGTTTGCGTGCCAGCTGCTCTGCCTTGGCGCGGCCGATCGCAATGATGCCGAGCTGGGTATCGGCTTCGGTGCGTGCGCGCAGTTCGGCGATTTCCTTGTTGACAGCCAGGGTGCGTGCTTCGCTGGCGGCGCGTGCCTGACGCTCCACTTCGAGGCGCGCGCGGCTGGCGGCAATCGCTTCTTCGGCAGCCTTGGCATTTTTATTGGCTTCGGCAATGGCAGCTGCATCGGCCTGGGCACGATCTTCTGCCAGCGAACGCGCATGCGCTTCGGCATAAGCGCGATTTTCGGCACTGACAGTCGCCTTGGCTTCCGCCTCCACGCGTGCAATTGCTTCACGAATCGCCTTCAGATCCATGCCCGCGACACGGGCGCCACTCTTCGGCGCATCGAGAACGCTGTCAATGAAATCGTCATTGCCGGCATCGGCTGCTTGCAGAGTAAGGTTTTTACGCAGTGCCTGATTCATGTCCATCGTGGATCCTCTTGAAGGTCAATTCCGCTCGCTTGCGCCAGCCGGAGTTTCTTAATAGGCATTATCGAGGGATGGGGTGACAATCAGGCTTGAAAAAGAGGGGGGAAATACGGTCATTTCCGCGATATGGCAAGCCGCTACAGGCTTGTGAAGGAGCCGACCGGTTACGTTTCTTACGCCTTGAGGCCGGATAATTCCTGCAAAATACCGTTCAAGCGCTCCATTCTGAACGGTTTGGCAAGGAAGTAATTCATCCCTGCATCCATGCAGGTTTGTATATCCGACAAGGCGCCAGCTGCCGTCAGCGCGACGATAGGCAGGCTGGAAGCAGGTGCCGACATGCCGCGAATCGCACGCGTGGCGGCCAGTCCGTCCATTTCCGGCATGTGCATATCCATCAGGATGACGTCGAATACGCCTTGCTGCACGGCGCGTACGGCCTCGTGACCATTCTGTGCAATCTGCACCGTATGGCCGGATTTTTTCAATAATGCGACCGCGACCTTTTGATTGATTTCATTATCTTCTGCCAGCAAGATGTGCAAGGTGCGGCTTGCCGGCAAGGTCGGAGCAGCAATCATGTCCGGTTTTTCCCCGGATTCAAGTGCAGCGGCAAACGTCAACTCGAACCAGAAACGACTACCCTCGCCCAGCGTACTTTCAACGCCAATGCAGCCACCCTGCATCTCGACGATTTTCTTGCAGATGGAGAGGCCGAGGCCGGTCCCGCCGAAACGCCGGGAAATCGAATTGTCGGCTTGAGAAAAAGACTGGAACAAGCGTGCCTGTGCTTCCGCTGCAATGCCGATGCCGCTGTCGATCACGGTAAAGCGCAACGGTATCTGCGTACCGCTGGCCGGAAGCCGTTCTATTGTCAGCGTCACCCCACCTTGCTCGGTAAATTTCAGCGCGTTGCTGATCAGGTTCAGCAAAACCTGGCGCAAACGTCCGACGTCGCCCGTCAGCGCGCGCGGCAGATCGGCGTCGTACGCTACGTTGAGCGACAAGCTTGCACCTTGCGTTCTGGAACCCATCAATTCGATCACGCTGCCGACTGCCTTGATCAAATCGAAAGTGACCGCCTCGAATTGCAGATTGTCCGATTCCAGTTTGGAAAAATCCAGAATGTCGTTGAGGATGATCAGCAAGGCTTCCGCTGAATACTGTGCGGTTTCCAGATGCTCGCGCTGCTCACCATCCGAAGCCCGTGCCAGGGCGAGCTGCATCATGCCCAGCATGCCGTTCATCGGCGTACGGATTTCATGACTCATCACGGCAAGGAATTCCGATTTTGCGCGATTCGCCGCTTCCGCCTCGTCTTTCGCCAGCGATAAATCGTGTGTGCGCTCAAGGACCTGCTGCTCCAGATCACGGCTGAGATTTTCCAGCGCGACAATATCGTCATAAGAACGC
Organism: Herminiimonas fonticola; assembly: GCF_040395855.1. Lineage (GTDB taxonomy): Bacteria > Pseudomonadota > Gammaproteobacteria > Burkholderiales > Burkholderiaceae_D > Oxalicibacterium > Oxalicibacterium fonticola_A. The sequence continues at coordinate 12,303 of NZ_JBEBPO010000037.1, forward strand.
AAGGCAGAAATGATGCAAGTCAGCAGCTTCTGTCGCGTCAATTCGGTTTTGGATTTGTAATCATTGATGTCGTAGTCGACGACGACATCACGCTCCGGTGCCTGTCCCGGCTGTCCGGTGCGCAACACGATGCGCACGCTCCGGTTGTGCATCTGTTCGCGAATATGGCGCACCAGCTTCAAACCGGCGTCATCCTCTTCCATCACGACATCAAGCAACACGATGGCGATGTCCGGGTTGGCCGTCAGCGCATCGCGTGCTTGCAGCGCAGAATACGCATGCAAAAATTCCAGCGGCCGCCCCTTGAAAACCACATCGAGCAGTGCCACCGCTGTTACCTGATGCACTTCTTCCTCATCATCGGCAATCAGGATTTTCCACGGCGGCCCGCTGCTGTCGTGACTGTTTTCCTTTTCCGGCGCAAAGGCAAAATCTTCAAACATGATGCGCCCTAGACATTGCGTGACACGGCTTGCGCTGCAAGCGCTGCCGTAGCCGGACTGCGTGGAAAACGCACGATGAAGGTGGTACCCACGCCGACCTGGCTTTCCACGCTGATCTGCCCCTGCAGGCTGCCGGTCACCAGATTGTGAATGATGTTCAGACCCAGGCCGCTACCGCCGCGACCGCGCATGGTGGTAAAAAACGGATCGAATATTTTTGTCAGGTTTTTTTGCGGGATGCCGCTGCCATTGTCGGAGAAGCGCAATTCGATCAAATCCGTTTCCAGACCTTTCGCATAGACGTTGCGCACCACGATCAGCATTTCGCCCGGCATGTCGCCAGGGAAAGCATGCAGCAATGCATTCATCACAAAATTGGTGATGATTTGCGCCAATGCTCCGGGGTAGGTATCGATCTCTATCGTCTCGTCGCAATGGACCGTCATTCGGTGTTCGGAACGACGCAACATCGGACTCAGGTTCGACAGGACTTCATCGATATACGTCTTCAGGCGAAAAATGCGCCGCTCTTCGCTGGTCTGATCCACCGCCACATCCTTGAAACTTTGAATCAGCGTGGCAGCGCGTTCCATGTTCGACAGCAGGAGCTTGCTGATCGTGGCGGCAGTGCCGACATAGGCATCCAGATCGGAACGCTTCATCTCGCCACTCTGGAATAGCGCTTTCAGACGCGTGGTTTCTTCCGCCAGCGTCGAAGCGCCAGTCACGCTGACGCCGACCGGCGTATTGATTTCATGTGCGACACCCGCCACCAGCTGTCCGAGCGAGGCCAGCTTGGCCGATTCCACCAATTGCTCTTGCGTTTGCCGCAATGAGCTCAACGTAATGTGCAGCTCGGCATTTTTCTGACTGAGCGCCTGCGTACGTGCTTCGATTTTTTGTTCCAGGTCGTTGTACAAGCCGGCGTTTTCCAGCGAGATCGCAATCTGCGTCGACAATATCTGCAACAGCTCCGTATGTTCTGCCGTGAACGCATCGACAGCCAGATTGTTTTCCATATACAGGATGCCGACCAACTGGCCCTGTTTATTCAGCGGCAGACACAGTATCGATTTCGGATGCGCGCGCGCGATGTAAGGGTCGCCATTAAACTGGCTGTCGTTCAGCGCATCGCCCAGCACGACTTTTTCACCGGTGCGTTTGACATAATTGATCACCGCCAGCGCCAGATGCGTGCTTTTCTCTACTGCCATTCCATGCTGCAGAGTGATGGTATCGGCGTTGATTTCCGCCTGCACAAACAAGCGGCCGTGCTCGATGAGCAGCAAGGCGCCTTTTTGCGCACCGGCATTTTCAATCAGCAAATTCATCAGCTTGGCCAGCAGCTTGTCGATTTGAATTTCACCCGACAGCGCTTGCGATGCACGAATCACGGTTTGTATATCCATCTGCCGTTCGTGCGCTTCGGCCAGGCCGCGGCTGTCGATGCGTTTGCGGGCCATCACGCGTGTCAGCAAGACAGGATAAGCCGCCTCCAGTTGCAAAGCCTTGGCAAATCCGCCCCATTCTTCATATCCGGCATGTGCCTGTTCCAGATGCATGCGTGCATTGGTCTCTTTTGCCAGTGTCAGATAAAACTTCCCGGCCAGTTCGTGCGACAGGGCTTCATCGCCGGCAAACCCATGCTCGCGTGCGCCCTGGATTGCCAGTTCGTAAAACTGCTCGGCACGCCTGATTTTACCGGCGACACGATAACGTTCTGCTTCGACCAATTGCCATTTGTGCAGGTAATTCATCGGTGCATGCTCGGCCCACGGCTTGAAGCGACGCTGCATGCGCTGTACGCTGGCCAGCACCCGCGCAGTGCCGGCGTCGCGCGAACGGCACTGCGCCAACTCGGCCAGCGCATGTATCCACAACAGGAATCCTGACGATGGCGTACCGAAATCGAAGCCCGGCAAGTCGATCGCTTCCTGAGCGTGTCGCTGTGCACTGGCATATTCGCCGAAATAATATTCGCCTATCGCCTGTATCGTCCGCACATAAAAAACACCCCACGGATCGGCCGCAGTTTTGCGCGCCTGCACATAGTCTTCCTGCTCGCGTCCCTGCGTGATATCGACGATAGACTCGCCGGTCAGGCGTGAAAATAGCAACGCCCACGGAATCATCACGCCAAGCAGCGCGGCATAATCCATCTTGCGATAGATATCCAGATCCTTGCGTATGGTCACCAGCGCATCCTGCACATTGCCACCCGACTGGAAGCGGATCGCATCCGAAAACGACAGCGCAACCATGGCGCCCGGCCTGTCGCCGATTTCCATCGCCCTGGTGTAGGTATCCAGCAAGGGTTCCAGCGACAGGCGCAAGTGTTCGCGATGGTGACGAATGATGCCGTGAAAAATACCGACTGCGCCCAGCAAGCGTTTATGTCCGCCAAGCTGCGCTGCCGCCTTGCCGAATCGATAGCCGGCATCGGCCTGTCCCAGTTTGCCCACCAGCGTACGGCCCCATACTGCATACGCATAGGCAGCATGCGGCGAGGAACCGTAATGAATCGAACGGCGCACGATTTCCAGCGCGACCCACAACACAACGTTCGATCCCGCCAGATAGGTAAAGCCGTAACCCAGAAAAGCCATCGTTGCATGCAGTTGCAGCAGATATTGCGGATCGGTCGCCGGCGGCAAATCCGCCAGCTCCAGCGGATCTCTGCCGCGCAAGGCCAGCTTGAGTTTGAGGCGCGCCAGACGAATATGTTTTTCGCTCAGGTTGGCAGGCATTTTGATGCCGGAAATTTCCAGCATCTCGATCCCGGTCTTCATCAATTCCTTCGGCTTGTAAATCGCGCCGTAGCAGCGAATCAGGTAATCCTTGGCAGCGATGATTTCGTGCGGCGTTGCGCTTTTTTCGCAGACGATCTCGCACAGCCTTTCCATTTCGCGATAATCGGCACGGGCAAAGGCAACGTTGATCAACTCCATGTACAAATCGTGCATGAAGTCCGGTTTTTTACTCCAATCCTCGACACTTCCGAATGCATCGGCAATCTCGATGCAGTCACAGTGCACATCGAAGGCGGCCGATTTGCGCGCTTTTTTCGCTGCCAGCAAATTCAGGTTGGCAAGTTCATCCTTCTCCTGCTGCTGCACCAACAATGCGCGCCCCTGATTCAGGTGATCGACGATGTCGAAAATACGCTCTTCCTTTTCCGCTGTCGTCAAACTGTGCAGCAGCAGGCGGCCGATTTTCAGATGCACGGCATCGGTTTCATGTCTGGCGATGCCTTCATACGCAGCCTGCTGCACCCTGTCGTGCTGAAACTGGTAGGAACAAGGCACCAAAGTGACTGCCGCAGCAATATGCTCTGCCGGAAAAATCAAACCGGTTTGCAGCGCATCGTGCAATAACTCGCTGATTTCCTGCTGCGATTTTTCGCTCACCGTTTCCAGCGTTTGCAGATCGAAGCGGTTGCCGATACAGGCTGCAATCGTCAGCAGACTTTGCGTTGCCTGCGGCAGACGGCGCAATTCCCTGGTCAGCAAATCCACCACGTTATCGGTGATATTCAGCGCCTGGATCTGTGCGATATCCCAATGCCACGACCCGCTTTCAAATCGCAACAGGCCGTCGCTGCGCAGACTCTTGATGAACTGGCCGATGAAGAAAGGATTGCCTAGCGTCTTGCGATAAATCAGTTGCGCCAGCGGACGCGTTTCAAGTACATCGCGCTTGAGCGTATCGGCCACCAGCTCTTCCATGCTGTCTTCCAGCAAGGGACTCACTTCCACCGTCGTGACAACGGTATGCTTGCGTATCAGATCGAGCGTCAGATTCAGCGGATGCGCAGCATCGACTTCATTGTCGCGATAGGCGCCAATCAGGAGCAGGCAGGGATCGTCCAGATCCTTCATCAACAGCGTGATGAGTTTCAGCGAGGCCGCATCCGCCCATTGCAAATCGTCGAGAAACAGCACGACGGGATGGTCGCTCTGCGTAAATACGCTGACGAAATTCTGCATCACATAGTTGAAGCTGTTGCGCGTGGCGCCCAGCAACGGAGCCTGTGGCTGCCTGCCAATAATGAATTCCAGCTCGGGAATTGCATCGATGATCAACTGCCCGTTGGGGCCGAGCGCCTTCAGCAGTTTGGCGCGCCATTCGGCAATCCGGCTTTCGCTTTCAGTCAGGATTTGCCGCATCAATTCGCGGAAGGCCTGATTGAATGCCGAATACGGAATCGTACGTTTGAACTGGTCGAATTTTCCTGAAATGAAATAACCACCCTGCGCCACCACCGGTTTGTGAATTTCATTCACCAGTGAGGATTTACCTATGCCCGCATAGCCGTTTACCAGCAGTAATTCAGCCCCGCCCGTGGCCACCCGCTTGAACGCATTCAGCAGGCGGCTGTATTCATAATGACGCCCGTACAGTTTCTGCGAAATCTGCAGCCGATCACACACGTCGTGCTGCGCCAGCGCGAACGGTTCGATAATCCCGGTTGCAGCCAAGGCAGAGCGGCAGTGTTCGATATCACTGAGCAAACCCTCCAGGCTCTGGTAGCGATCCTCGGCATTTTTCGCCAGCAGCTTGAGAACAATATTACCCAGCGTGTCGGGAATTGCCGGATTGAAGCGGCCGGGCGGCAGCGGCTTTTTCGCGATGTGGCTATGCACCAGCTCCATCACGCTGTCGGATTCAAAAGGCAGATAACCGCTCAGTAATTCATACAGCACAATGCCAAGCGAATAATAGTCGCTGCGATAATCGACCTGACGGTTCATGCGACCGGTTTGTTCCGGCGAACTGTAAGCCAGCGGCACTGTTGCGTCATTACGCAATTCAACCGTACCGTCCGACAGCAAACGCACATTCGCCAGGCACAGTGCCTGATGCAACTCGGTGCGTTGATGTGCGTCGCGCAAGGCGCGTATCAGGGAAGCAATCAGGGTCAGTGCTGCAGTCAGATCGTACGCATAATCGTCGGTCGGCACTTGTCCGTCGGAATCAGGCGTCCGGCGAAAAAACATGGCGCGATGCAAGCTGGTTTTCACCGGCTCGGATCGTGTCGCCAATGGCGCCCAGGTCGATGATTGTCGAAGTTTGATTTGATGCCCCACGTCGATTCAAACCGGCAACAAGCGCACCGGATTTTCTTGCAAAAAGATTAATTGCAGTTGATGATAAACAAGCATTAGCCGGCTCACCGCCCCGCCTAATATAGCTTGAAATGCCTGCTGCGCGGCAACGATATGGTATCAAACAAATAATAAATCATGTCCAATAAGCCACTCGCCCAGGAAATCATTCCCGCCCACGAAATCGACGACACGCGCGACCTTGCCACCCGCCTGCAAGCCAAAATCGTACGAGACAATCCGAGCGGCATCATGCGCCGCGACGCCCATCCGAAAATGCACGGTCTGGTCAAGGCGGACTTCATCGTCGAAGCCGATCTTCCAGCCATGCTGCGCGTCGGCATTTTCAGCACGGCGCACACTTACAAGGCATGGATACGCTTCTCCAATCAGGACGGCAACATACAGGACGATACCGCGCGCGACATCCGCGGCATGGCCATCAAACTAATGGGCGTTGCCGGTGAAAAACTGCTGGATAGCGAGTTGCACGCACAAACGCAGGATTTCATCCTCATCAGCACCAATGTATTCGTCACCAGGGATGTGGCTGAATTCGACGCGCTGATCAAGGCAATGACCGGCAGCATCTGGGCAAAAATCAGCTACTTTGCAACGCACTGGCGCGTCATCCGGAATTTGCTCAAGTCACTGAAAAAATTCGCCAATCCGCTGCACATCCGCTACTGGAGCACGACGCCCTACCTGTTCGGTGAAACCGCCGTTAAATATTCCGTCATTCCGCATGTCACGCATCCCGACAGCATCCCGCCCGCACCCGATCCTGATTACCTGCGCCTGGCCATGGTGCGGCAACTGGCGCAAGGCGAAGCGGTATTCGATTTCTGCGTGCAACTGCAAACCGATGCAGACAGCATGCCGATAGAAGATCCGGGCAAGGAATGGAGGGAGGCGCAATCACCGTTCCGCAAGGTCGCTACCATACGCATCCCGCAGCAGGAGTTTGATAGCGAAGCACAACGCGTGTTTGGTGAAAACCTGTCGTTTACACCGTGGCACAGCCTGCCTGCGCACAGGCCTCTGGGCGGCATCAATCGTGCACGAAAAATCGTCTACAACGTGATCTCAACCTTCCGCCACGAACGCAACCGGGTGCCGCGCCAGGAACCGGATGACTGGGAAATGTGAAAGCACTTTATGTTGGAACACATCCGAAATCCGCTGTCGGCTGCAATAAATCACATCAGTTCAACGCCAAAGCGGCGCATCAGCAGAGCAAACACAGCGAAACAGATAACGGTAATCACTATAGAGGCGAGAAGCGTAGGCCAGAATCCGATACGCGACAATAGCGGAGGAAAAATCAAAAACATTGGCAGCGTCGGCACCACGTACCAAAACGTATACCAGGCATGATTTGCCACTTTCGCTTCAGGCTGTTTTTCCACATGCAGCCAGATCAAGGTAAGCACCGTAATCATCGGCAACGCGGCAATCAAGCCGCCCAGCTTATCGCTGCGCTTGGCGAACTCGGAAACAAGAACCACAACACCAGCAGTAATCAGATATTTCGTAATGATCCAGGCCATTTTTTCTCCATAAATTTGCACATGCCGCAACGAAGTATTGCATGTCGCCGCAATACAAAAACCAGGATCTCTTCTTGCAATAAGAAAAACATATGGTAGAGTTATTTACATAAATGTAGATAAAGCTACCAATCATGAAATGGATACTACTCATTCTGACCTTGCCGACAGAAAACGCCACAGCGCGTATGAGGGCATGGCGGGCACTCAAAGCCTCCGGTGCGGCAGTCTTGCGCGATGGTGTTTATCTACTGCCGGAACAGGATGGCTGCAAGACAACGCTGTCCGAAATTGCCGACGATATCGACAGGAATGGCGGCACGACGCACTTATTGCACACAAGTACAGATAAGGACGCATTCCTTGCCTTGTTCGATCGCTCGACAGAGTTCGCCGCATTGTCCGATGACATTGCCCAATATCGTGCCAAGCTCAGCGACGACACTGCGACGGAAACACTCAAGCAGGTACGCAAACTACGCAAAACCTTTGAGCAGTTGGCGGCTATCGATTTCTTTTCCAGCGAATCGCAAAAACAGACAAATGCCGCATTACTGGAATTGGAAACGGCGGCAATTCGAATCCTGTCGCCGGATGAGCCACATTCCATCACGGGAGAAATTCCACATTTGTCGCTTGCCGATTATCGCGGCCGTACCTGGGCAACGCGTGCGCGTCCCTGGATGGATAGGCTGGCAAGCGCGTGGCTGATTCGCCGCTTTATCGACCCGAAAGCGAAAATTCTCTGGCTGGCATCCCCGGCAGACTGTCCGGCCGATGTCCTGGGATTCGACTTTGACGGCGCAAGGTTTTCTCATGTCGGTGCCAAAGTGACGTTTGAAACCTTGCTGGCCAGCTTTGGACTCGATTCTCCGGCACTCGCGCGACTCGGCGGCATCGTTCACTTCATCGACGTCGGCGGCATACAGCCGCCGGAAGCCAGCGGTATCGAACGTGCACTGGCGGGCATACGTGCAACCGTTACCAATGACGATCAACTTTTAGCGATCGCTTCAGGCATCTTCGATGGTCTGCTCACGACCTTTGAACAGGACATGTCAGCATGAGCAACATCACTTCCAATACGGCTCCGCATGCTGATGAGCAAACTCGGCCGGATCAAGTGTCTTTCTGGCAGGCTCTTAAATTGTGGTTCAAATTAGGTTTCATCGGTTTCGGTGGCCCTGCCGCGCAAATATCTCTGATGCACAGAGAACTCGTTGAACAAAGACGCTGGATCAGCGAGCGGCGTTTTCTGCATGCGTTGAACTATTGCATGCTGTTGCCGGGACCGGAAGGCCAGCAACTCGCTACCTATATGGGCTGGCTGATGCACCGTACCAAAGGCGGTATCGCAGCTGGCGTGCTGTTCGTACTGCCCTCATTGTTTTTCCTGATTGCCTTGTCCTGGCTGTACATCGCTTACGGTCATGTACCGCTGATCGCCGGTTTGTTTTACGGTATCAAGCCGGCAATTACAGCAGTGGTCGTGCATGCGGTTCATCGCATCGGTTCGCGCGCATTGAAGAACAATCTGATGTGGGCGATTGCCGCCGCATCCTTTGTTGCCATTTTTGCGATGAATGTCCCATTTCCGATCATCGTCGCCACGGCAGGCTTGATCGGCTATCTCGGTGGTCGCTATATCCCGCATAAATTCACTGTCGGGGGAAGTCACGGGCAGGCCGATAAATCGTACGGCCCTGCATTGATCGATGACGATACGCCTACACCTGAACATGCCCAATTTCGCTGGTCTGGATTGACGAAAATTCTGGCTGCAGGGGGCGTGCTGTGGTGCGTACCTATGGCAGCCTTGACGCTGCGCTTCGGCTGGGACCATACGCTCACGCAAATGGGCTGGTTCTTTACCAAAGCCGCCTTGCTGACTTTCGGCGGCGCCTATGCCGTACTGCCTTATATCTATCAGGGGGCGATCGGAAATTACAACTGGCTGACGCCGACCCAGATGATCGATGGCCTGGCCCTGGGTGAAGCAAATCCCGGCCCGCTCATCATGGTGGTCGCTTTTGTCGGTTTTGTCGGCGCTTATGTACAGGCCGTGTTCGGTCCTGATTTGCAGTTCCTTGCAGGTGCGACCGCAGCCGTACTCGTGACATGGTTCACTTTCCTGCCATCGTTCATCTTCATTCTGGCGGGCGGGCCATTAGTCGAATCCACCCACGGCAATCTGAAATTCACTGCACCCTTGACGGGCATTACGGCTGCCGTAGTTGGCGTGATCCTCAATCTGGCTGTGTTCTTTGCCTATCACGTCTTATGGCCGCAAGGATTTGCCGGCAGCTTCGACTGGATCGCAGCCTTAATGGCAGTTATCGCGGCGGTGGCCTTGGTTCGCTATAAACGCAATGTCATTCACGTCATCGCAGTCAGCGCTGTGATTGGACTGGCTCTGAAAATGTTCATGACTTCAGCGGGATGAATGTCGTATGCGCAT
>NZ_JBEBPO010000038.1:0-20837 GCF_040395855.1 Herminiimonas fonticola
TGGCCGGAGCCGGTTTCAGCTAAAAAGGTCATGCCGGACAAGCCGGTCCAGCGTACTGTGCATTCCATGGTGTTCTCGTAAAGTTGCGGGTTGATTTTGTGTCATTGTAACTGTTGACGGGGGAATTGAATAAGCGTGAAGAAGCGCGAAAATTGCCTGATGGATGCAAATTCAATAATTTTTTTGCATCAAACCGGATAGATCGCAACGTTTTACCTGCGATTTCAAGCGAAATAGGCAGTTAAATTTGACGCTAAGTCCTTGAAAAGTCTATAATCTGCGGTTCTTTCGTTTGCTCAGGAAGAGATAACAAGGCCGAGTACGTGTGAAGTGATGCGCGTAACCACCATTTTGAGCGATTTAATTATTTAGGAAGTCATCATGAAAACCTTCTCCGCTAAAGGACACGAAGTCCAGCGCGATTGGTTCGTGATTGACGCGACGGACAAAGTCCTCGGACGTGTTGCCAGCGAAGTGGCACTCCGACTGCGCGGCAAACACAAACCGGAATTTACTCCTCACGTCGACACCGGCGATTTCATCGTCGTGATCAACGCAGGCAAACTGCGCGTGACCGGTACCAAAGCAACAGAAAAAACATACTATCGCCACTCGGGTTACCCAGGCGGTATCTATGAAACCAACTTCCTGAAAATGCAACAGCGTTTTCCGGGTCGCGCGCTTGAGAAAGCGGTCAAAGGCATGTTGCCTAAAGGCCCACTCGGCTACGCGATGATCAAGAAGCTCAAAGTGTACGCTGAGGCAACTCATCCGCACGCTGCGCAGCAACCTAAAGCACTTGAACTCTAAGGAATAGACATGATCGGTAACTACAATTACGGAACCGGCCGTCGCAAGAGTGCAGTGGCTCGCGTCTTCATCAAATCGGGCTCCGGCCAGATCGTCGTCAACGGCAAGCCAGCGAATGAATATTTTTCGCGCGAAACCGGTCTGATGGTGATTCGTCAACCTCTGGAATTGACCAACAATGTCGAAACCTTCGACATCATGGTTAACGTCAATGGCGGCGGCGAATCCGGTCAAGCGGGCGCTGTGCGTCATGGCATCACCCGTGCCTTGATCGACTACGATGCAACCTTGAAATCGGAACTGTCGAAAGCCGGCTTCGTTACTCGCGATGCACGTGAAGTTGAACGTAAAAAAGTTGGTCTGCGCAAAGCTCGTCGCGCAAAGCAATTCTCCAAGCGTTAATATTCACGAAAGTGCGCGCGTTTTCAGCGCACCGAAAAGCCGCCTGGTTTGCACCTGGCGGCTTTTTTCATCTGGGCCCGGTTTATTCAAGCCCATGTGTTACATCTTTTCCTGACGTTGCCCAAGCAATGCGGCGGCATCGCCTGTTAAAATAAAACTCAGTAAAGTTTGCTAGGAAGAAACATGATCAAGGTTGGCATCGTCGGTGGTACCGGTTATACGGGTGTTGAGTTGCTGCGCATTTTGGCGACACATCCTGAAGTCGAATTGACCGCGATTACTTCGCGCAAGGAAGATGGCTTGCCGGTTGCCGATATGTTCCCGTCGTTGCGCGGCCGCGTGGATCTGGCGTTTTCATCGCCGGACAAGGCTAAATTAACTGAATGTGATGTGGTCTTTTTCGCCACGCCGCACGGCGTGGCGATGGCGCAAGCGCCGGGGTTGCTGGCGGCCGGCGTCAAGGTCATCGATCTGGCGGCCGACTTCCGTTTGCAAGACACGGCTGCGTTCGAGAAGTGGTACAAGATGCCGCACAGCTGCCCTGAGCTGCTGAAAGAAGCTGCTTACGGCCTGGTTGAACTGAACCGCGATGCGATTCGCAAGGCGCGTATCGTCGGCAATCCCGGCTGTTACCCGACGACGATGCAACTGGGCTTGGCGCCGCTGCTGAAAGCAGATGTCATCGATGCCTCACATTTGATCGCCGATTGCAAATCGGGTGTGTCGGGTGCCGGTCGCAAGGCGGAAGTGGCGACGCTGTTTTCCGAGGCTGGTGATAATTTCAAAGCGTATGGCGTATCCGGCCACAGGCATTCGCCTGAAACTGTAGAGCGCTTGCAGACTCTGACCGGAAATAAAGTCGGCTTGCTGTTTGCGCCGCATCTGGTGCCGATGATACGCGGCATGCATTCGACGATTTATGCGCGCCTGACAAAAGAGATGGACAACGCTGCCTTGCAAGCCTTGTTTGAAAATGCCTACGCCAACGAGCCTTTTGTCGATGTGATGCCTTTCGGTTCGCATCCTGAAACGCGCTCCACGCGCGCATCAAATATGTTGCGCATTGCCTTGCATCGCCCAAATGATGGCGACACGATCGTGATATTGGTCGTGCAGGATAATCTGGTAAAGGGCGCTTCCGGCCAGGCGGTGCAGTGCATGAATTTGATGTTCAATCTGCCGGAAACAACCGGTTTGTTGCACGTGCCGGTACTGCCTTAATGAAACGCGCGCAATAGCATGACGAAGGCAAAGCAGGCGCCGAAGCCGGTTTTCAAATCCTTGCAGCGCAAGCTGTGGTGGCAGCGGTGGTCTATTTCTGCGCCGCGGATGACGATCAAGAATCATCTTCCCTGGCCGTTGCGCGTGATCGTGATTGCCGTCGTGCTGGGTTTGAGTGCGGCGATTGCGATGTGGGCTTACGATTTGGGACGCAGCTTCACTGGTTTCAACAAGGGAGCAAGCGCGACGCAACTGGCCGAGATTCAGGAGCAGGTCAAGCAGGTCAGCGCCGAGCGCGATCGTTTTCAAACCACGGTCAATGCAGCGGAAAGCCAGTTGAATATAGAGCGTTCGCTGCAGGCGCAACTTACCCGACAGATCAAGACGCTGGAGTCGGAAAACATCAAGCTCAAGGATGATCTGTCCTTCTTCGAGAGCCTGTTGCCAACCAATACCGGGGCGCAAGGCATCACGATACGCCGTTTCAAGGTGGACATGGCTGAGCCGGGACAATTGCGCTATCGACTATTGTTAATGCAAGGCGGTAAACTGGTGACTGATTTCACAGGGAATTATCAGCTGATTGTGACACTGGTGCAGGAGGGCAAAAGTGCTATGATGACCCTCCCGAAACCGGACGCCGCGGATAAATTCAGGTTATCGTTCAAGCATTATCAGCGTATCGAAGGAGTGCTTGCCCTGCCGGAGGGGGCAACAGCCAAATCGGTCCAGATCAAGGTTCTTGAAAAAGGCACGATGCGTGCGCAACAGTCTACAGATTTGTAAAGGAGCGACATCATGTTTGGCCGTAAAACCAAAAGTACGATTGATAGTTTGATTGGCGCTGCGACGAATATTGCAGGTAACGTGCATTTCAAGGGCGGATTGCGCATCGATGGCTGCGTGAAGGGTGATGTGATCGCCGATGAAGATGAAACCAGCATGCTGGTCATTTCCGAGCATGCCAAGGTCGAAGGCGAGGTGCGCGTTGCGCATTTGCTCGTCAACGGCGTCATCGTCGGGCCGGTATTTTCGTCGGAACTGCTTGAATTGCAGCCGAAAGCCCGCATAACTGGCGATGTGCATTACAAGGCACTGGAGATGCACGGCGGTGCCGTCGTCTCGGGGAAATTGACGCACGATACGATGGACGAGCCGATTCTGAAGCTGGCTATGCCTGTCCTTGCCGCCAATAATACGTAAAGTTTGACTCAGGTCTATAATGAAGTACCGTTTTCCAGCAGGAGTCTGAAATGAATGCAATTGCCGAAATGCCATCCCCTATCCTCTTCAGCGACAGCGCTGCTGCGAAGGTTGCCGAACTGATCGAAGATGAAGGTAATCCGGATCTGAAATTACGCGTGTTTGTACAGGGCGGTGGTTGCTCCGGCTTCCAGTACGGTTTCACGTTTGATGAAATCGTCAACGAAGACGACACCACGATGGAAAAGAACGGCGTACAACTGTTGATCGATTCGATGAGCTACCAGTATCTGGTCGGCGCAGAAATCGATTACAAGGACGATCTGGAAGGCGCGCAATTCGTCATCAAGAATCCTAACGCCACCACAACTTGCGGTTGCGGCTCGTCTTTTTCGGCCTGATATCGGCTCTCCTTTGGACCTCAGGGTCTGAAACAAAAAAAGCGCAGAAGACTCTGCGCTTTTTTTATGTCTGTATCGCTAATGGAAACTCAGGCCGGATACAACGCACCCAGAATGCGCAAGCCGCGTGCGCCCGTTACGGACGGCAGATTGCCTGGTTCGCGCATGTAAAAGCGTTGCGCCAGCCACGCAAAGGCCAGCGCCTCCATCTGATTCGGTGCCACGCCTAGCGCAGCAGTCGACGCCAGCCGTATCGATGGATTGTGCCGCTTGAGCGCATAGTGGATCAGCGTCATCAGGTAATCGTTGTAGGCGCCGCCGCCACACACATAGACTGCCTGGGTTTGCGGGGCATGCGCCCTGATCGCATCGCTCAAGGTGGTCGCCGTGAAAACGGCCAATGTGGCCTGTACATCGGCGCTGTGTATTTGCGGGAAGCCGGCCAGTTTGTGTGCCAGCCAGGCCGGATGAAACAGGTCGCGCCCCGTGCTTTTTGGTGGCGGCATGCTGAAAAATTCCTCGTCGCGCAGTGCTTTCAACAGTTCGGCATGCACCTTGCCGGTCTTCGCCCAGTCACCATTGGTGTCATAAGGCTGGCCGTTGTGCTGCGCTATCCATGCATCCATCAAGACGTTGCCGGGGCCGGTATCGAAGCCGATCACAGGGGCATTGCGATCGTGCGACAACACACTGATATTGCAGATGCCGCCGATATTGACGAGCACGCGGTCTTCTTCGGCATCGCTAAACAGCGCGTGATGGAAGGCCGGCACCAGCGGTGCACCCTGGCCGCCGGCAGCGATATCGCGACTGCGAAAATCCGCCACTACATCGATACCCGTCCATTCGGCCAGCGAGGCCGGGTTATTGGTCTGGCGCGTGTAACCGGCTTCCGGTCTGTGTCGTATGGTTTGCCCGTGCGCGCCGATTGCCAGTACGGTTTCTGGTGCGACTTTCGCTTCGCGCAACAGTACAATTACGCATTCTGCATAGTATTCGGCCAGCTGATGGGCGGCCAGGGCTTCGCGGTGGATTTCATCCGGCCCTGCGGTTTGCAGCGCCATCAGTTCGGCGCGTAAAGAGTCCGAAAACGCAATGTAGGTAGCGGCCAGGGTTTGTTGCGGCACGCCATCGGGGGAAAATGCGGTCAGCACGCCATCAACGCCATCGAGGCTGGTGCCGGACATCAGGCCGATGAAAAGAGCGGAGCGGGAATCAGGAGTGGACATAAAAAAACCGTTCGTCAGGATAAAGTGATTTTAAGTCACTCTGCACTGAACGAACGGTTTTTTGCTGCAGTTTTACGCAGCGGGTGTGTTTTGCTTATTTCGCGGCCAGCCGGGTATTGCTGTTTTCCGGAACCAGCAACGCAAAGCGGTGCGACATATCGCCAGCGACGTTGCGGAAACGCTGCATTTGCGCCGCGGTCAAAGGCGCCGCATTCGGGATATCAACCGACATTGGATCGCGTGCTTCGTTGTTGACGCGGAATTCATAGTGCAAATGCGGGCCGGTCGACCAGCCGGTGGTGCCGACATAGCCGATTACCTGGCCCTGGCTGACTTTGGTGCCTTTGCGCATATTGGGGGCAAAGCGGCTCATGTGGGCGTAGGCGGTGGAATATTTCGACCAGTGCTTGATCACGACCACATTGCCGTAGCCGCCTTGTGTGCCGGCGAAATCGATGACGCCATCGCCGGAAGCGCGGATGGCGGTGCCAGTCGCGGCGGCGAAATCAACGCCCTTATGCGCTTTCCACTTGCCGGAAATCGGATGCTTGCGCAGCGAGAAGCCGGATGAGATACGCGAAAATTCCAGTGGCGATTTCAGGAAGGCTTTTTTCAATGATTTGCCGTCGAAGCTGTAATAGCCGCCGCTTTGCGTGTTGCCTGGTTCTTCAAACCAGACCGATTGATATGTTGCCGGGCCGTTCATGAATTCGCCCGCCAGTACGCGGCCGGCGTGTACGTACTCGCCGTTTTGCCAAAAGGTTTCATAGACCACGTTGAAGCGATCGCCACGGCGCAGATCGGAACCGAAGTCGATGTTGGTGGAAAACATGTCAACGATTTGCGATGCAATGTTGTCGGGGATTTGCGCTGCATCGGTCGCGGCAAACAGCGAGGAGCGGATGGTGCCGGAGCGCATTTCGATGCGTTTTTCCATTGCAACCGGCATTTCGGCCGCCTTGAGGCGATTGCCTTCGCGCGTGATGACGATATTCGTAAGCGCTTCGTTGCGGCCGCCGGAAACTGTACTGCTGAGCCAGTTCAATTCACCGTTGGCGTCGGTTTGCGCCTGCACGCGTTTGCCGGCTTTCAATTGCATGACGTTGCGGGCAATCGGATCTGACTTGATGAAGGCGGCTGCCTCGTTGTCATCTACACCCAGGCGGTCGAGCAAGGTTGCCAGCGTATCGCCGGGACGCACCCGTTCTTCGCTGATATAGTTTTGCGGCTTGGCTTCCAGCGCGGCGATTTGCTCGGCCAGATGCGGCAGGGCCAATTCCTGCGTAATGGATTTGATCGGCAAATTGTCTGCATCGGGTGCCATGGGCGCCACGCCTGCTGCGCCAAAAGCGCATACTGCCAGCACCAGTGCGGAGCCGGAAATGACGCGTGTCTTGCGAGAGGAGCCGAGTAAAAGACTTTTGCAACGAGAGCTTGCGCTCAGGAATTTATTTAATGTGAACATGCAATAAGTTAAAATCTGCCGCTTGTTCAGTGCTCTTGCTTTTATTGTTGATGAACGGCAAGGTTATAAGTAGCTGAAAATCGTATCGAAAAGCATTGTAACCACTTCTGCTTTTCTTACCCCTATTTCTTACAATTTTTTTCCAAAACATGGACGTTTCTTCAAGTAGCAAAGCGACACTATTGCCTCTCTCCGACGCAGTGCAGGAGGCCTTGACGGTCGCCAAACGCGGCGTTGAAGAATTGTTGATCGAGTCTGAATTCATGCAAAAACTGGCGCGCTCCGAACAAAGCGGCAAGCCTTTGCGCATCAAACTCGGCCTGGATCCTACCGCACCGGATTTGCACCTTGGACACACTGTCGTTCTGAACAAGATGCGTCAGCTGCAAGATCTGGGCCATCAGGTGATCTTTTTGATCGGTGATTTCACCTCGATGATAGGTGACCCGTCCGGGCGCAACATCACGCGTCCGCCGTTGACCAAAGAGCAGATCAGCGAGAACGCGAAGACCTATTTTGCGCAAGCCAGCCTGGTGCTGGACCCGGCGCGCACCGAGATCCGTTACAACTCCGAATGGTGCGATCCTCTGGGCGCACGCGGAATGATCGAGCTGTCGGCAAAATACACGGTGGCGCGGATACTGGAGCGCGAAGATTTCACCAAGCGTTTTCAGTCGAATACGCCGATTTCACTGCATGAATTCCTGTACCCGCTGATGCAGGGCTACGATTCGGTGGCGCTGAAGTCCGATCTGGAATTGGGCGGCACCGATCAGAAATTCAATTTGCTGGTTGGGCGCGAATTGCAAAAGAGTTACGGTCAGGAGCAGCAATGCATTTTGACCATGCCTTTGCTGGAAGGCCTGGACGGCGTCGAAAAGATGTCCAAATCCAAAGGCAATTACATTGGGATCACCGAGCCGGGCAACACGATGTTCGCCAAGCTGATGAGTATTTCCGATGTGATGATGTGGCGTTACTACGAATTGCTGTCGTTCCGTTCGCTGGCTGAGATTGCGCAGTTCAAGCAGGAAGTCGAGGGCGGCCGCAATCCGCGCGACATCAAGGTCTTGCTGGCGCAGGAAATCGTTGCGCGCTTCCACTCGGTGCAAGCGGCCGAAGATGCGCTGGCCGATTTCGTCAATCGCTCCAAGGGCGGCATTCCGGACGATATTCCCGAGCTGGCTTTGAGCGGTGCGCCGCTCGGTATTGGCCAATTGCTGAAGCAGGCAAATCTGTGTGCTTCGACCTCCGAAGCCTTGCGCATGGTCGAGCAGGGCGGCGTACGTATCGACGGTACGGTAATCAGCGACAAAGCCTTGAAAGTGGAAGCGGGCACAGTCGTGGTGCAGGTGGGCAAGCGCAAATTTGCGCGCGTCACGCTGTCCTGAATGTGCAAACCTCTTTCCTTGACCTGTTTGCGTAAAGTTGCCGCATGATTGCCTTGCTGCAGCGAGTCACGCGCGCCAGCGTTGTGGTGAACGATGTCACGGTAGGCGCCATCGATGCAGGTTTGATGGTGCTGGTTTGCGCAGAGCGCGGCGACACGCAGAAGGAAGCGGATACCTTGCTGGGCAAGTTGCTGTCGTATCGCGTGTTTGCCGACGATGCAGGCAAGATGAATCGCAGTGTGATGGATGTGACCGGCGGTTTGTTGCTGGTGCCGCAATTCACGCTGGCCGCCGATACCGGTTCCGGTACGCGCCCGTCCTTTACGCCGGCAGCTGCGCCCGCACTGGCACGCGATTTGTTTGATTATTTTGTTGCACAGGCCGCACAGCGACATGCGCAAGTTGCGACTGGAGCGTTCGGCGCCGACATGCAGGTATCATTGACCAACGATGGGCCGGTGACATTCTGGTTGCAGGTAAAACCGCCGCTTTGAAATGCCCGCATTCTGCGCAACAAGCATTGCAAAAGCATTCAACATAAATCACCAACCGAGAGTCGAGCACATGATGAAGCTATGGAGTGATTCTTTTAAAGAAGGTGCCGCGATTCCTGGTGCCTACGCATTTTGCGTGATCGATCCGGTGACGCATGTCGCCTTGTCTGCCAATAAAAATCCGCATCTGGCGTGGAGCGATGTACCTGCCGGTGCAAAATCGCTGGCCTTGATCGTGCATGATCCTGATGTGCCTTCGCGCGGCGACGATGTTAATCAGGAAGGTAAAACAGTGCCGGCCGATTTGCCGCGCGTCGATTTCTTTCACTGGGTGCTGGTCGATGTGCCGCCCGGCACATCTCATATTGCCGCCGCTTCATTCAGCGATGGCGTGACGCCGCGCGGCAAATCCGGCCCGTCTATCGCCACGTCGCCGATAGACGGTGCACAGATTAATCCACGTCAGGGCCTCAACGATTACACCGGCTGGTTTGCGCAGGATGCGCAGATGGCGGGTGACTATTTTGGTTACGACGGTCCGTGTCCGCCGTGGAACGATGCGATCGTGCATCGTTATGTATTTACCTTGTACGCACTGGATATTGCACGGGCTCCGGTTGATGGCAAGTTCACGGGTGCGCAAGTACGCGATGCGATTGCCGGGCATGTACTGGCGCAGGCCAGCATTTGCGGATGGTATGGATTGAATCCGGCTGTGTTGCCTACAACGAAATAAAACATGACTGAAATACTGTTGATTCGCCACGGCGAAACCGATTGGAATGTCGAGAAGCGCCTGCAGGGACATCACGATATCGATTTGAATCGCGAAGGCGTGCGACAGGTGGCGGCGCTTGGCCGCGCCTTGCTGAATGAGCCGCTGGATGCAATTTTTTCCAGCGACTTGAAGCGCGCGTGGGCGACGGCGCAGGGAATTGCGATTCCGCGCGGCATGGATGTGCAACTGAACAAGGGTTTGCGCGAACGCTGCTTTGGTGCTTTTGAGGGCATGCTTCATCCTGAAATCCATGCGCGCTATCCGGAAGGTTATGCGGCCTGGAAAAGGCGCGATATCGATGCGCGTTATCCGCCAGGCGAGTTTCATGCAGAAACGCTGCGTGAATTTTCAGCGCGCGCGATTGCCGCCATTACGAGTCTGGCAGAAACATCAGGGCATAAAAAAATTGCCATCGTCACGCATGGCGGCGTGCTCGATTCCGTTTATCGCCATGCAAAGAATATGGGTTACGAACATCCGCGCGATTTCGATGTGCTCAATGCCAGTATCAATCGCGTCAGCTGGGATGGGACGCATTTTCAGATACTGAAATGGGCAGACGTTGCGCATCTTGCGCATGCGGCGCTGGATGAAAGCGATAACGCAGCATAAGCAGATTGATAACAAAAATGCCGTGAAATACAACGTTTGCCTTATTTCATTGCATTTCATCTAAAACGCGCCTGACGCGCTGGCAGATGCAGATAAAATAGCGCTTTCCCCACTGTTGGCCTGCGTCGTGAACATCGGTCCTTATACTCTCCCGAACAATGTGTTTGTCGCTCCGATGGCGGGGGTGACCGATAGACCGTTTCGCCAGTTGTGCAAGCAACTGGGTGCAGGTTATGCGGTGTCCGAGATGGCCGCTTCCAATCCGCGTTTGTGGGCGACCGACAAATCCACGCGCCGGACCAATCACGATGGCGAAGTGGAGCCGAAGGCAGTGCAGATCGCTGGTGCCGATCCTGTGATGCTGGCTGAATGTGCAAAATTCAACGTCGATCGCGGTGCGCAAATCATCGACATCAATATGGGTTGTCCGGTCAAGAAAGTCTGCAACAGCTGGTGCGGTTCTGCCTTGTTGCAACACGAATCGCTGGTGGCCGAAATTCTCGAAGCGGTGGTGTCGGCAGTGGACGTTCCCGTTACGCTGAAATTTCGTACCGGCTGGGACAGGGCACACAAGAATGCGTTGAATATTGCGCGCATTGCTGAACAAAGCGGTATTGCGATGTTGACCTTGCACGGCCGCACGCGGGCCGATGGTTATAGCGGCGATGCAGAGTACGACATGATCAAGGCGGTCAAGGCGGCAGTGTCGATTCCGGTGGTGGCCAATGGTGATATCACGACGCCGGAGAAGGCCAGGTTCGTGCTGGAAACTACCGGTGCCGATGCGATCATGATCGGTCGTGCGGCGCAGGGACGGCCTTGGATCTTTCGCGAGATTGATCATTATCTGCGCACAGGTAGTTATCTGCCGGCGCCGCTGATCTCTGAAGTGCGGTCGCTGATGGATGAACATTTGCGCGCACACTATGCTTTTTACGGCGAGTATCTGGGCGTACGCACGGCGCGCAAACACATAGGCTGGTATGTACGCGAGCTGATAGGCGGGGAAACATTTCGCCAGCAGATGAACCGCCTGGAAGATTGTGAAGAGCAACTGGCGGCCGTGAATGCATTTTTTGAATTGCAACTGATGCATGGCGAACGGTTACAATATCGTCCGACTGAAGAAAAGTTGGCCGCCTGATAACCGGTCCATCATTGTCATTGATATGGTGATGGTCGGCTCCGAAAGTTTATAAAAACGATTATAAAAACGCGTATCAACAAAGCACATGAGCAAAGATAATATTCAAGACGTCGTCAAGAAAAGCCTGGAAAAATATTTCAGGGATCTGGGCGAGCAAATGCCATCGAATGTTTACGAGATGGTGGTGTTTACTGTCGAAAAACCGATACTCGAAGCGGTCATGGCGCGTGCAGAAGGTAATCAGTCGCACGCTGCCGATATGCTGGGTATCAATCGCAATACCCTGCGCAAGAAACTGCAACAGCACGACATGTTGTAAGGCGCGGGTACAAACAGTTGTAAAAGTAATTCGGAAATACGTAATTCAGAACGTCTGCTGTAATACCTTTCTTCCTGTTATTCGCGCAGGAAGTAAATAAGGCAAGGGCAGCAAGCCCGCGAAGATAGACGGCCTTGCGCCTTTCCCTTATTTAATTTAGTCCACATATCCCATCATGATCAAACAAGCTCTCATCTCCGTTTCCGACAAAACAGGCGTACTTGATTTTGCACGCGCCTTGTCCGATATGGGTGTCAATATTCTATCCACTGGCGGCACGGCAAAATTGCTGGCTGAAAACGGCATCAAGGTAACGGAAGTTGCCGACTACACCGGCTTTCCGGAGATGCTGGACGGCCGCGTCAAGACGCTGCATCCGAAAGTGCATGGCGGTATTCTGGCGCGGCGCGATTTTCCCGAGCACGTTGCCGCGTTGAGCAAACACGATATTCCTACCATCGACATGGTGGTCGTCAATCTGTATCCATTTCAGCAAACTGTTGCACGTGCAGAATGTTCGCTGGAAGATGCGATTGAAAATATCGATATCGGCGGCCCGGCGATGCTGCGCTCATCCGCCAAGAACCACAAGGATGTGATCGTCATTTGCGATCCAACCGATTACAGTCTGGTGTTGAATGAGTTGAACACCAACAACGGTGAAGCAACGTACGAAACCAAATTCACGCTGGCGAAAAAAGTGTTCGCACATACCGCGCAATACGACGGTGCGATCACCAATTATTTCACTTCGCTCGGTGCGGACAAGCAGCACGCAACGCGTAGTTCCTATCCGTCTACGCTGAATCTGCATTTTGAAAAAGTGCAGGAAATGCGCTACGGCGAAAACCCGCATCAGTCGGCAGCTTTCTATCGCGAGAGCAATCCGCAGGCAGGTGCATTGGCGAACTACACGCAATTGCAGGGCAAGGAACTGTCGTACAACAATATCGCCGATGCCGATGCAGCATGGGAATGCGTGAAGACTTTTGATGAGGCAGCTTGCGTCATCATCAAGCACGCGAATCCCTGCGGCGTGGCAGTCGGCATTACACCATTCGAGGCTTACAGCAAGGCATTGCAAACCGATCCGACCTCAGCCTTCGGCGGCATCATTGCCTTCAATCGCGAAGTTGATGGCAATGCGGCGGAAGCCGTCGCCAAGCAATTTGTCGAAGTATTGATTGCGCCATCATTTACCGAGCAGGCAAAGAAAATATTTGCGGCCAAGCAAAACGTCCGCTTGCTGGAAATTCCTCTCGGCGATGCAGTCAACAGCCACGACTTCAAACGCGTAGGCGGCGGCTTGCTGGTGCAATCGCCGGATGCGAAAAACGTTGCGCTGGCCGAATTGAAAATCGTCAGTAAAAAACAACCGACACCGCAGCAATTGCAGGACCTGATGTTTGCCTGGCGCGTTGCCAAGTTCGTCAAATCGAATGCGATCGTGTTCTGTGCCAATGGCATGACGATGGGTGTGGGCGCTGGCCAGATGAGTCGTATCGATTCGGCGCGCATCGCATCGATCAAGGCACAAAATGCAGGTTTGTCGCTGGTCGGTACTGCCGTTGCATCGGATGCCTTCTTCCCGTTCCGTGATGGTCTGGATGTCGTGGTTGAAGCAGGCGCAACTTCGGTGATACATCCGGGTGGTTCTATGCGCGATCAGGAAGTCATTGATGCAGCTGATGAACATGGCATCGTGATGATGCTGACTGGCACACGTCATTTCCGTCATTAATCAAAAAAGAGTGATGCGACCTTGGTCGCATCACTCCTCACTCTGCCCACATATCCAATATGAAAATTCTCGGCATCGATCCCGGCTTGCGTACTACCGGTTTCGGCGTGATCGAGAAGCAGGGCAACAAGCTTAGTTACATTGCCTCGGGTACCATCAAGACGCCCGATGCCGATTTGCCGCAGCGTCTGAAAACCATCCTTGTCAGTGTTGCGGAAGTGATCGCAACCTACAATCCTGATTGCGCGGCGATAGAAAAAGTCTTCGTCAACGTCAATCCCCAATCGACTCTTTTGCTCGGACAGGCACGTGGTGCTGCGATTTGCGCATTAGTGGGCGCTGACTTGTTTGTCGCCGAGTACACGGCCTTGCAGGTCAAGCAGGCAGTGGTGGGGCAGGGCAAGGCGCAAAAAGCGCAGGTGCAGGATATGGTGCAACGCTTGTTGAAACTATCCGGTTTGCCCGGCACCGATGCGGCCGATGCCTTGGGTGTGGCGATCTGTCATGCGCACAGCGGCGAGGCATTGAGCGTGCTGGGTGCGCTGGCGCCCGAGCTGGCGCGCAAGGGTTTGCGCGTGCGTGGCGGGCGACTGGTTGGCTAATGTGCTCTGCCTTATTTGTTGCGTACTGCTGTCCTGTATGATTCACCCACTTATTTGCAAGGTCATATCACGATGATAGGTCGTCTTTCCGGAAGCCTGCTTGAGAAAAATCCGCCGCAATTGCTGGTCGATTGCAATGGCGTAGGCTATGAAGTCAACGTGCCCATGAGCACCTTCTACAATCTGCCCGGCCTGGGTGAAAAAGTCGTGCTGCTGACGCATCTGACGGTGCGTGAAGATGCGCACATTCTGTTCGGTTTCGGCACTGCGGAAGAGCGCAATGTGTTCAAGCAACTGGTCAAGATCACCGGCATAGGCGCACGCACTGCCTTGTCGATTTTGTCGGGCATGTCGGTGGCGGATTTGTCGAGCGCGATCACGCTGCAGGAAGCGGGACGTCTGACCAAGATTCCAGGCATAGGCAAGAAAACCGCCGAGCGTCTGCTGCTGGAATTGAAAGGCAAACTCGGCGCCGATCTGGGTGCCGCTGGCGGTGTGATCCACAGCGATGCCACATCCGATATTCTGAATGCACTGCTGGCGCTTGGTTACTCCGACAAGGAAGCCTTGCTGGCGATGAAGCAGGTGCCGGCTGGCACCGGGGTTTCCGACGGCATCAAGCTGGCGCTGAAGGCATTGTCGAAAGCCTGAGTGCAGATGCCCTGTGATTAAATTCCACCGCCCTCACGCTACAATGCGACCATGAGTATTCAAACCGACGATTTCAGTGAACAACGCATCATTGCTGCCACGCCCGCTTCCGCCAATGAAGAGGCGATCGAGCGCGCACTGCGTCCCAAACAACTTGATGAATATGTAGGCCAGGAAAAAATTCGCGGCCAGCTGGAGATATTCATTACCGCCGCGCGGCAAAGACGCGAAGCGCTGGATCACACTTTATTGTTTGGCCCGCCGGGTTTGGGCAAGACCACGCTGGCGCACATCATCGCGCGCGAAATGGGTGTCAATCTGCGCCAGACTTCCGGCCCGGTGCTGGAACGTGCAGGCGATCTGGCGGCCTTGCTGACCAACCTCGAAGCCAATGACGTCTTGTTCATCGATGAGATACATCGCCTGTCGCCGGTGGTGGAAGAAATTCTGTATCCGGCGCTGGAGGACTATCAGATCGACATCATGATCGGTGAAGGTCCGGCGGCACGTTCAGTGCGTCTCGACCTGCAACCGTTCACGCTGGTGGGCGCAACGACGCGCGCCGGCATGCTGACGAACCCCTTGCGCGATCGTTTCGGCATCGTGGCCCGGCTGGAGTTTTATACGCCGCTGGAATTGACGAAGATCGTCACGCGTAGCTCGTCGCTGTTGAATGCACCTATCGATGAAGACGGCGCATTCGAGATTGCCAAACGCAGTCGCGGGACGCCGCGTATTGCCAATCGCCTGCTGCGTCGTGTACGTGATTACGCCGAAGTCAAAGGCAATGGAAAAATTACCAAGGCAATGGCCGACGCCGCTTTGGTGATGCTGGATGTCGATCCGGTCGGCTTCGATCTGATGGATAGAAAACTGCTGGAAGCAGTGCTGTTCAAATTCAATGGCGGCCCGGTCGGCCTCGACAATCTGGCCGCTGCCATAGGCGAAGAGCGCGACACCATCGAAGATGTGCTGGAGCCGTATCTGATCCAGCAGGGTTTCTTGCAACGTACACCGCGCGGTCGTATTGCAACGCCGGTGGCGTACGCACACTTTGGCGTCACGGCACCGCAAACCGGCCCTAACGGCGAGTTGTGGGGCGGGCAGTAAGCCTCGCATAACAGCTCATTCCATCTGAAAGAGTTCCATGCAAATCTGGGTTGATGCCGACGCCTGTCCCAGTGTGATCAAGGACGTGCTTTTTCGCGTTGCCGACCGGCTGGAAGTGCAGGTCACGCTGGTGGCGAATAAATTATTGCGCACGCCGCCCTCACGCTTTATCAAGGCAATTCAGGTGCCGGCCGGCTTCGATGTGGCCGATAATGAAATCGTGCGCCTGGTGCAGGAAGGCGATCTGGTCATTACCGGCGATATCCCGCTGGCTGCCGATGTGCTGGAAAAAGGCGGGCTGCCACTGAATCCGCGCGGCGAGTTTTATACCAAGGACACGATTCAGCAACAACTGACAATGCGTACTTTTATGGATGAATTACGCAGCAGTGGTGTCGATACTGGTGGCCCGGCTGCATTCAGCCAGAGTGACACGCGTAATTTTGCCAACCAGCTGGATCGTTTTTTGACCCGACTAGGAAAGTAATTCCTGTCGACTGGTCGAAATGGCAACATATTGCCGCCGGTATTGTTCAATGCCAGGCGCTTCCGGCAATCCCATTTTTTTATACTTGCAGATAGCTTGCAGCTTTGCAGGATATGAACCTTATGTAAGAATGTTGCGTCGAAGGCAATTCGTTTGCTTCATTCATTTCTCTGCGCGAGCCACCCATGTTGATGTCTACCCAAGCCAACCGCTACGCGCACCAGTTACTGGCCGCCCGAGCGGGTTCGCAGCAAATTCCCTGTATCAGCAAGGAAACCTCCTTGTCGATTGCCGACGGTTACGATATTGCCAAGTGCATCGTCGATATTCGCATCGCACAGGGCGAAACGCCGGTCGGCCGCAAGATCGGTTTTACCAATCGCAAGATCTGGCCCAAGTACGGCGAACGCGAACCCATCAAGGCGCCGATCTGGGCGCATATCTATGACGATACCGTGCGTTATGCCGATAATAATCAGGGCGTGCAAAGTCTGGCAGGTGCAGTGCAGCCGCGCATCGAGCCGGAGATCGTGTTCAAGCTGGGCCGCGCGCCGAAGAAGAATGCGACGCTGGACGATATCGCCGATTGCATAGAATGGATGGCGCATGGCTTTGAGCTGGTTGCCTGTCCGTTTCCCGAGTGGAAATTTGAAGCGGCCGATGCGGTTGCCGCTTTCGGTTTTCACGGCAGTTTGATCGTCGGCGAACCGCACATGCTGTCAGCGGCAACGCGGCGCAACCTGGCGGACATCCTGACCGCAGCCAGCGTTTCCCTGTCGTACAGCGAAGGTGCCGAGTTCACTTTGCATAGCGCGGGCTACGGCAGCAATGTACTGGATAGCCCGCTGCATGCGCTGTTGAACCTGCATGAAACCTTGAAAGAGCAACCGCAGTTTGCACCGTTGGCTGCAGGCGAAATCATCGCCACCGGTACACTGACGGATGCGTATCCGGTCAAGCCGGGACAAACCTGGTCGACGGCTTTTTCCGGCCTTGCCTTGCCTGGCATGACGCTCTCGTTTGTGTAGTGCATGAGGGTGGGAGCTTGAGATAGCGTTCATCATTCAGCACATCAAGAAATAAAAAACGCCTGACTTCATCAAGGAAGTCAGGCGTTTTTCTTTGCCGGTTAAATTGGCCGGCAAGGTGCAGCTTTGCGTTACAGATTGCGCATTACAGCTTGGCAAATTGCTCGCGCAGTTTTTCCAGCGTGGCAGAGAAGTTGGCAACGCGTTCCTTCTCTTGCGCCACCACTTGCGCCGGTGCGCGGGCAACGAAACTTTCATTGCCGAGCTTGGCATTGGCCTTGTTGATTTCGCCATCCAGACGCGCAATTTCCTTGCTCAGACGTTCGCGTTCGGCGGCCACATCGATTTCCACTTTCAGCATCAGCTTGGCCGCGCCGACGATGGACACCGGTGCCGGCGATTCCGGCAACTGCTCGGCAACATTGACTTCCGACAGTTTCGCCAAGGCCTGCAGATACGGTGCGAACGATTGCAGACGCGCTGCCTGTTCGGTATCGCCGGCTTCCATGATCAGCGGCACGCGCAAGGCCGGCGACAACTGCATTTCGCCGCGCAGATTGCGGCATGCATCGGTCATGGATTTCAATTCCGCCATCCAGCTTTCCGCCTGTTCATCCAGCTTGCCGGCTTGTGCTTCCGGATACGGCTGCATCATGATGGAGTCGCCAAGCGGGTTCATCTTGTGACCGGCCAGCGGGGCCACGGTTTGCCACAGCTGTTCGGTGATGAATGGAATGACAGGATGCGCCAGACGCAAAATGGTTTCCAAAACCCGCAGCAGAGTGCGACGCGTTGCGCGTTGTTGCGCTTCGGTGCCGGTCTGGATTTGCACCTTCGCAACTTCCAGATACCAGTCGCAATATTCATCCCAGATGAATTGATACAAGGATGACGCGATATTGTCGAAGCGATAGTCGGCGAAACCTTTTGCAATATCCGCTTCGGTGCGTTGCAGCTTGGAGACGATCCAGCGATCGGCCTGCGAGAAATCGGTATAGCCGTCGGGCGCGCAATCGCCGGGTGCGCATGGCCCCGGTTTGTCGAAGCCGCAATCCTGACCTTCGCAATTCATCAGCACGAAGCGGGTTGCATTCCACAGCTTGTTGCAGAAATTGCGATAGCCTTCGCAGCGATGCAAATCGAAATTGATGTTGCGACCCAGAGAGGCATAGCTGGCCATCGTGAAGCGCAATGCGTCGGTACCGTAGGCGGCGATGCCGGCCGGGAACTCCTTGCGCGTGGCTTTTTCGATACTCGCAGCCTGCTTAGGATTCATCAGGCCGACCGTGCGTTTGGCGACCAGATCTTCGACGCTGATGCCGTCGATCAGATCGATAGGATCGAGCGTATTGCCTTTCGACTTGGACATTTTCTGTCCGCTGCTGTCGCGGATCAGGCCATGCACATACACGGTGTTGAATGGCACCTTGCCGGTGAAGTGCGTGGTCATCATGACCATGCGCGCGACCCAGAAGAAAATGATGTCGAAGCCGGTGACGAGTACCGACGAGGGCAGGAAGTTTTTGAAGTCCGGTGTTTCTTCCGGCCAGCCCAGTGTGGAAAACGGCACCAGCGCGGAAGAGAACCAGGTATCGAGCACGTCTTCGTCGCGTGTCAGCGGGCCGTTATAGCCTTGCGCTGCAGCCTTGGTTTTTGCTTCTTCTTCATTGCGTGCGACGTAGACTTTTCCTTCGCTGTCGTACCAGGCCGGGATCTGATGGCCCCACCACAATTGACGCGAAATACACCAGTCCTGAATATTGTTGAGCCACTGGTTGTAGGTATTGGCCCAGTTTTCCGGCAGCAGTTTTACTTCGCCGTTCGCGACTTTTTCCAGTGCGACTTCGGTAATCGATTTGCCCGGGAAGTGCGTGCCTTCCGGTGCGGGTTTGCTCATTGCGACAAACCATTGATCGGTCAGCATCGGTTCGATCACGGCATTCGTGCGATCGCCGCGCGGCACCATCAGTTTGTGCGGCTTGACCAGTTCCAGCAAACCTTGTGCATCGAGGTCGGCGACGATCTGTTTGCGCGCGACGTACCTGTCCATGCCTTGATACGCGGCAGGTGCGTTTTCATTGATCTTGGCATCCAGCGTCAGGACGCCGATCTTGTCGAGGTTGTGACGCTGGCCGACGGCGTAATCGTTGAAGTCATGCGCCGGCGTGATCTTCACGCAGCCGGTGCCGAATTCCTTGTCGACGTAATCGTCGGCAATGATGGGAATGGCGCGATCGCACAGCGGCAAGGTCAGCAGCTTGCCGACCAGGTGAATGTAGCGTTCGTCGTCAGGATCGACGGCAACTGCGACGTCACCCAGCATGGTTTCAGGACGTGTGGTGGCGACGACGATGAAGTTGCGCTCTTCCCATTCGGTCGCATTGCCGGCTTCGTCGTATGCAATCGGGAATTTGTATGTGGAGCCGTCTGCCAATGGATAGCGGATATTCCACATATGGCCGTCTTCTTCTTCCGAGACGACTTCCAGATCCGAGACGGCAGTGCCGAGCACCGGGTCCCAGTTGACCAGGCGCTTGCCGCGATAGATCAGGCCTTGTTCGACCAGGCGCACGAATACTTCGGTGACGACTTTCGAGCGCGGTTCATCCATCGTGAAGTATTCACGACTCCAGTCTGGTGATGTGCCGAGGCGGCGCATCTGGCCGGTGATGGTGGAGCCGGATTTTTCTTTCCATTCCCAGACTTTTTCGATGAATTTTTCGCGGCCCAGATCGTGACGCGTGATTTTTTGCGCATCGAGCTGACGTTCCACCACGATTTGCGTGGCGATACCGGCGTGATCTGTGCCGGGTATCCATGCCGTGTTGAAGTTGCGCATGCGGTGGTAACGCGTCAAACCGTCCATGATGGTCTGGTTGAAGCCGTGTCCCAGATGCAGGGTACCGGTTACGTTAGGCGGCGGTAACTGAATGCTGAAGGATGGTTTGTCGGCATCGGTAGTGGCGGTGTAATATCCGCGCTTTTCCCATTCTGTGCGCCAGAACGCTTCTATATCGGCAGGATCGAAAGACTTGGCTAATTCCATGATTTTGAAAAAATTGAATCGAATCGAGCATTATAAGTGACGATGCGCCATGCATCGCCCGGGATGCAGGTAAATGGTAGAATTCTGGTCTCCGCTGATGGATACAAGCCTTAACTTTTATGCAAGAGAAGGCTGATCCTGCAGGATGAAATTATTTTTGCTCCGATTTGTTTCAAGTCAGGCGAGCACATCACCCCATTGAAAATAGTGAAGCGATGATGGAAATCGAACTAAACGGAGCTGCGCACCAGTTGCCAGCGAATCAGAACGTGGAAGAGCTGATTGCCGGCTTGTCGTTGGCCGGCAAGGCCGTGGCGGTGGCGATCAATCGTGAAATCGTGCCGCGTAGCGCCTGGGCACAGCGACAGTTGCAGGCAGCCGATCGTGTTGACGTTGTGCGCGCCATCGGTGGCGGCTGATTCATTGTCGCGCCCCGTGTTTTAATCCGGGCTGAATTGAATGTGAGGAATGAACAGTTTCCTCGATGTTTAAGATTGTTTACTTTAATTTGAATGCGGTTTGCGTCATTCTGCACGACGCCTGACCGCCTCGGCATCCCGATATCAGAAATCCCCATGACCACATCAACATTCACTGACGCACCATTCGTCATCGCCGGCACCACCTATCGCTCGCGCCTGCTGGTCGGCAGCGGCAAATACAAAGATTTGACGGAAACACGCGCAGCCAGCCTGGCCAG